>JASMCQ010000034.1 GCA_030753265.1 Dehalococcoidia bacterium | reverse complement strand
GTCGGCGAATAGGACCCTGCTCAATCACCAGCCGGGGTGGTTCGACAAGCTCGCCACAAACATTATTTGTAACGCCGATTACCGAAAGGAAGTACCAGGCCAGGTCTCGGAGATAGCCGTTGGGATCATCCGTTCGCCCTGGGTTTGTCGAAGGGCCTAGGTCTGGTGGTTCGACAAGCTCACCACGAACGGGGAAGACCCGCGGGAACGGAAAGAACCCGCTCGTCCTAAGCTTGTCGAAGGACCGAGAACGGCCTCCTTTAGAGATGGTGGCTAGGCGACCAAGTCCGGGCGCACCGTTAGCCACCCGGAACGCGATGGTCTTACCCACCTGCCCGTTGCAAAAGTAAGGCGCCAAACCCCTCATTACTCTCGCGGCGGCCCAGGCCCCATTGGGGCCGCAATGCCGGGTGGCCGGCGAGTGACCGTTGTCCGGCGTGCCGGGCATCCCGTTGATCTCTTGAACCGCACCGGGCCACCCACCCGTCTCCGAAGCCCCTCTTTCTCACTAGTCTCTTCCCCAGTTTGACCCGGCGTGCGCCGGAGGGGTTATGTATGCTAACCTGTAGGACGAAATAGCCGCCCAGCGCAAGATAGGGGAGGTCCCAAAGTGGCAAAAGCTCTCGAGGGAATAAAGGTAATCGACCTCACTCAGTTCGAAGCCGGCACCTCTTGTACCGAGGCGTTGGCCTTTCTCGGGGCCGACGTCATCAAGGTGGAGGAGCCCAACCAGGGCGACCCAGGCCGGCGCAGCCGAACGGACGTGCCCGGGGTCGACAGCTACTACTTCATCGTACTGAACCTGAACAAGCGTAGTGTGACCCTCAACCTCAGGAGCGAGACGGGTAAGACCATGTTCCTGGACATGGTGCGCCAGGCGGACATCGTGGCCGAGAACATGGCCCCGGGCGCCATGGAAAGGCTGGGGCTGGGCTACGACGTACTCAGTGAGGTCAACCCCAAGATCATCATGGCCCGCATCAAGGGGTTTGGCAGCTACGGGCCCTACAGCGACTTCAAGGCCTTCGACATGATTGCCCAGGCCATGGGCGGCGCCATGACCATGACCGGGTTCCCCGGCAGCCCTCCCCTCAAACCCGGCCCGACCATCGGCGACACGGGTACCGGCCTCCACGCCGCCATCGGCATTCTGGGGGCCCTGTGGCAGCGGCAGCAGTCAGGTAAGGGCCAGGTGGTGGAGGTCGCCATGCAGGACTGCATCGTGAACTTCTGCCGCCCCCGGCTGCGCAGCTACTACGAGACGGGAAATCCCGTTGGACGGCCGGGCAACACGGTCGTTGGCGGCGGAGTGCCCGGCGACATCTACAAGTGCAAGCCGGGCGGCCCGGATGACTACTGCTACATCTACACCCAGCCGGTACGGCCCCGCATGTGGGACGCCCTGCTGGAGGTCATCGGACGGGAGGACCTGCTGGGAGACGCCAACTACTCCGATCCCCTGTGGCGCGTCGACCACGCCGACGAGGTGAACGGGATGATCGAAAGCTGGACCATGCAGCGGGACAAGTACGAGGTGATGAAGCTGTTGGGCGCGGCCGGTGTTCCCGCCGGGGCCACCCTCAACGCGGTGGACCTGCACCAGGACGAGCACCTCCTCCAGCGGGGGATGATCACCCCCGTGGAGCACCAGAAGAGGGGGACCCTCAACCTGCCTGGCAACCCCATCAAGCTCTCCGACTCGCCCTCCGATGTCACCACCTCACCTCTCCTGGGCGAGCACAACGCCGAGGTGTTCCGAGAGTTCTTCGGCTACGGTGAAGAGGAGCTGGCCCGGCTCAAAGAGGAAAAGGTCATTTAGCTTAGGACTCAGGCTACACCCAGAGCCACAAACCGGTCGGGCGCTTCAAACACAGCCCGCCCCCGCCGCGCTTTCCGGCCGGCGGGCGCCGTGACGGCGCCCACCGGCCGAGGCACCGGTTCTTCCGCCCCCGGCCCGGTCACTTTCTCCCTCCCGGCCGGCACGCTGCCGTTCTTTCGTCCTCAACCTCGGCCGCCCCGGCCTCACGTAAACGTCCACTGTCAAACCGGCCCATTCTCAAGATCCCTCCTTCCCTCACTGGAGGGCCCCGCTGCCCTTTCTACCAGCTTGATTGATGTGTTATCATCAATACATATACCGGAGGCAGCATCTCATGGCAAAAGATAGCGCGAACAACATTGACCTTCACAAGTGGCAAGACCTTCTGACCCACGACGGGGCCTTTGCCGTAGACCCAGGACAAAAGATCGTGTACTGGAGCGCCAGCGCTGAGCAATTGCTTGGTCATGCGGCCAAGGATGTGGTCGGCAGGCCCTGCTATGAGATATTGGGAGGAAAGGACGCCGACAATTACCGCATTTGCAGGCCTGATTGCCCCGTGATGGCCAATGCTCGCCGGGGCCGAACGACGGTGGACTACGATCTCCTGTGCACGGCTACCACCGGCCTGGAAAAGCGCCTCAACGTGACCGTGGCCGTGTCCCGGAAGAACCGGCACGACTTTCAGGTCCTCTACCTCTTCCGGGATGTGAGCGAGCGCCGCCGCATCGAGGAGTTCGCCCGAAAGGCCAGCACCACGCTCCACCAACTCTTGAGCGAAGAGAACGGCGACCCGGTGGAGGAAGTCGAAGAGGACCCCACACCACTGCCGAAGCTCTCAAGGCGAGAAATACAGGTGCTCCGCCTGCTGGCAGCCGGCACGACCACCCAGCAGATTGCCGAGACCCTGAGCATACGGCCCCTCACCGCACGCAATCACGTTTCAAGGCTCCTCACGAAACTAGGAGTCGACAGCCGCCTCCAGGCCGTGGTCTACGCTTCCCGTAAGCGGCTTATCTAGATCCTGCTGTTTGGCCCCGGTTCCTCGCATCTTTGATGTGTTTGCACCTATTCATGGCGCGTCGCATACCCGACTATTGATATAGGGCCTCGTTCCAAAGGCCGATTCCTCTTGAAAAACCCAGGACAGCATCCTCGGTTCAAGAGCGAAGGCCTGGGACGGGCACCGTCGGACCCGGCCCGAGACCGCGGATTGGCGGCGGCCGAGTGTTTGCGATCAAGCCGGGGGAGGAGGGGTGGACTCCAGCGCCTGATCCGCAAACCAGAGCTAACTCCACGCTCGACGGGCCAACGCTGGGTCACCAACGCACCATGGACCTCCGTTATACCAGGGCCATTTACACTTCATGTACGAAGGACATACCGGCGTGTTCGAAGAGAACTCGGCCACCGGGTTCGACTACTTCCGGGTTGCCACGGGCGAGTTCGCGGAGATGTGGCAAGAGGTGGACCAATTCGGCATGATTCAGCAACTGGGCGTCCTTCCCGCACCGGAGCAGTAGGCCGACAAACCGCACGGAACCAACCGCATAATCTAAAACCGGCACTAAAATAGGAGAAGTCATGACGTACATAGACCCGGTCCAGGCGTCCCCTGCACACTACAAGACACTGTTGGAGAACGACCACGTCAGGGTTTTGGAGATGACGTTGAAGGCGGGCGAGAAGGACGAGGTACACTCACACCCCTCGGAGGTCGCCTATTTCGTCAAGGGCGGCGCGGTTAAGATACATCTCCCGAACGGAGAGGTCATGGAGGCGGACATTCCCGACGGGCACGTTATGTGGCACGAGGAGTGGACCCACCAGGTTGAAAACGTGGGCTCTCGGGACGTTTACGCGATCGTCGTGGAGAGCAAGAACGGGGCGTAGGCGAGTCCGATCGCTGGCATCTAACTTGGTTAAGCACCAAGAATTGCTCCCTTGGCGGCTGACCAGTCATGCGTCGCCGGGCCGGTCCGTTTGCCGCGGTCCGGCCCGGCGATGATTCTCCGTCCGGCACCGTGGACGAGCGTCCGCCGAGCGCCGTGAATCCCACCGTTCTCATCAATCGTGCCCTCCCCGGCGGCTGTGCCTGATGGCCACCCACTAGCCGAGTCTTCGCCGGTCCACGGAACACCTCTTCGGACCGGGCTGGCCAGTCCCAACTCCGGCACCCGACGGCAGCTTCCGAGCATTCTTCCCCTAGTTCTTCCTCCGGCATACCTCTGCGCCCCAGCCTTTCCCATCTCTCATGCCCCATCGCCCGAAGAGGCGTCCCACGGCTACACCGGCCGCGGCGAGCGGACCCGATTCAGACCGGCGGCGTTGACAACAGGTTGGGACATGCCTATAACTGTCGGTATTGACAGCGCTTCTGTTGATTGACCGATCAATGCGAATTCGCTGAGTTGGACCGGCCCATTCGGCGTACCGGTCTCGGCCACGCGACCGGCATTGCGGCGTCACGAACCGAGAGGAGGAATCATGCTCTACGATTCGCAAAGCAACGACATTACCATGGCGCTCACCGGGGAGTCCCTCATCACGAGGAGCCTCTCTCCGTTCACCGAGGAGGGCTTCCTGAAGGTTATTGACCTGCTCCGCGATGCCGACGTGAGCTTCACCAACGCCGAGATGCTGTTCCACGACTATGAAGGCTGTCCGGGGATAGAACACCCCGGCACCTGGATGCGGGCCGAGCCGAGCATGATCGGCGAGCTGCAGTGGGCGGGATTCGACATCGCGGCCTGCGCCATGAACCACGCCTACGATTACGGTGAGACCGGTGTGCTGGTCAACATCGAGAACTTCGACGACTTCGGCTTGCCCCACGCGGGTACCGGCGCCAACCTGGCGCTGGCCCGGGCCCCCGCCTACGTGGATACGGCCAAGGGGCGCGTTGCCCTCCTGGCGGCGTGCGACCACCTTCAGGTGCCCGGCGGCGAGGCGGTGAACCAGCGCCCCGACATGAAGGGCAAGCCCGGCGTCAACTTCATCCACGTGGAAGAGGCCTACACCATCGACCAGGCCTCGATGAACGACCTCAAGCGCATCAGCGAGGCCCTAGGCTGGGAACAGGGCAAGGTCGCCCGCCGCCAGGGAAGGTGGCCTCAAGAGAAGTGGGCCGATACCGGCGAGTTCTTCCGGTTCGGGGCCAGCCGGCGGATCGCACCCCCCAAGTTCCGCGTGGGCGAAGGCTATGGCCAGACCACCATGATGGACCCGGAAGACCTCAAGCAGAATCTCAAGTATGTGAGAGACGCCCGCCGGATGGCCGACTGGGTCATGTTCAGCTTCCATTGCGGCTACCATGGCGCCTCCTCGTCGGAACCCGCCGACCACCTGATCGAGTTGGCCCATGCCGTCATCGACGCGGGCGCCGATGTCTTCATCGGCCACGGCCCCCACCGGGACAAGGGCATCGAGATCTACAACGGCAAACCCATCTTCTACAGCATCGGCGACTTCATCCTTCAGAACGACACCGTCCTGCTCCAACCATCCGACGCCTACTCCAGGTATGGGCTGGACTGGTGGGAAGCCACCCCGGCGGACTACTATGACGCTAGGAGCGGCAAACAGACCCGGGGTCAGGACGTCGGGGCCGTGTACTGGCAAAGCATCGTGGCCCTGGCCAACTGGGAGGCCGGGCGGCTCAAAACCATCGAACTGCATCCCATCGATCTAGGAATGGGGCTGCCCATGGGCCAGCGGGGGCGGCCGGTCATGGCCCAGGGCGCGGTGGCCAGAGAGATACTGGAGCGGTTCCAGAGCATGTCCAAGCCCTTCGGGACCACTATCGAGATCGCGGACGGATTGGGCGTCATCACCGTCGGCTGACCCGGTGTGCGGGCCGTCCCCGGCCCACCGGCAAATGGAAAACAGCGCCGCAGCGCGAGGAGTCGGACGAATGCTCATAATCGATGGCAAATGGGACCGGGAGACCGCGGTCTTGATCGTAGGCTACGGCGCCGCCGGCGCCGCGGCAGCCCTGACCGTCCAGGAAAGGGGGGTTGAGGCGCTGGTCATCGAAAAACAGGAGGAGGGTAAGCACTACTCCACCAGCCACATGGCCGCCGGCGGGTTCCTGAATTTTTCCGACCGCGGCGAAGCCCGGAAGTACTTCAGGGCCATGTCCCACCTGGAGACCAGCCTTCTGTATTCCCCTTCCAACAGCTGGCCGGAAGATAAACCGATTGAAGCCTATATCGAGTACGCGCTGTTCAACAAGACCTGGGTGGAAGGACTCGGAGGGACCTTAACGGAGACGGCCCGGAGGCCGGAGAACGACTTTCCGGGGGCCGATTGCTTCGGGGTCTGCCGTTTTCCCGATGCCGGAATTGGGATGATGAAGGTCTTCAAGGACGCGGTCCAGGGCCAGGGCATCGAGGTGATGTATTCTACCAGCGCCCTCAAGCTCCTCACGAGCGTCAAAGGCGAGGTGTTGGGGGTCCAGGCGTCCACCGGGGAGGACCCGGGAAAGAAGATCAACATCAGGGCCACCAGGGGCGTGATTCTGACCCTGGGCGGGTTTGAGTTCGACGAGGAGATGAAGTTCAACTTTCTTAGGGTCTACCCATCCCATTTCGCCGGCAGCGAGTCGGCGACGGGAGATGGCGTCCGCATGTCCATGGACGTGGGAGCCCAACTATGGCACATGAACAGCGTGTCGGGCCGGTACGTAGCCAAGTTTCCCGAGCTTCCGGTGGCGATAAGCATGTCGATGGGACGAAGCCGCATCGAACAGCCCTGCGGGTTCATTATGGTGGACAAGTACGGCCGCCGGTTCACCCGTGAGGAGTTCAGCAACCACGGTCTGTACTACGAAGCCGCGCTTTTCGATAGCCGGAAGCTGGACTATCCCCGGGTACCCAGCTACCTGATCTTCGACCGGAAGCGGATGAGCGCGGGGCCGGTGCCGGTCTTGAGCAGTGGCATCACCGGACCGATGCAGGCCTATGCCTGGAGCCAGGACAACTCGGTGGAGCTGGAACGGGGCTGGATTTCCGTCGGGGACACGGTTCGAGATCTGGCCGGCGCCCTTGGCATGGATTCAGACACCGTCGGCAAGACGATCTCAACCTACAACAGCTACTGCGCCAGGGGCCACGATTCCGATTTCGGCCGCGACGCGAGTGACCTGACTCCCCTCGACGCGCCGCCCTTCTACGCCATTCGCATGTGGCCGGGAGGGATGAACACCCAGGGAGGGGCAAAACGCAACGAAAAGGCCCAGGTGTTGAACGTGGACGGCGATCCGATTGCCGGGCTCTATTCAGCCGGGGAGTTTGGGTCCATATTCGGCCTGCTCTACGCCGGAGGCGGCAACATCAGCGAGTGCATCGCGTTCGGCCGCATCGCCGGGGAGAACGCCGCCACCAGAAAGGTGTAGCGAACTGCAGACCCTGAGGAAGGCTACCGGTAATCGGCTGCGGGACCGCTTTCACAGCTTCGCCTCAAGACCGTCATTCCGAAGGGCGAAGCCACGCCGCCATTTCCACGAGCAAACCGACACCACCGTTTCTGGGAGCAGTTCAGCGCTGTCATTGGTACGAAAGTGTCGTGCCGCGCCAGCCGCAGCGGCTAGGCATTTGCGCTGGGGCTTCTCCTCCACCTCCCCAGATCCCTCTTCCTTCCCGCGAAGGACTCGGGATGACTCCCATTTTCGTCGGCCGTGGTGCTGGTGGCAACCAGAATGAATGATTCCGAGGAGCGGTTCAGCACTGTCATTCCGAGGAGCAGTTCAGCGCTGTCACACCGAGATTCTTCCCTTCGCTTCAGAATGACAATGGCCTTGCCCCCGTCCCTTGGGTCAATATCCAAGAAGGACAATTATCAGCATTGAGAGGAGCCTGGCGGACAGTCTTTTTTAGCAGCCTAGACCCTCCGCCAAAGGCCATGACCGCCTTGCCCCGGCCTTCCGAAAATCGAAAAGCCGGGGCCGACGGTAAAGGACCCTCCCGGGTGAAAACGTCAGCTCATTCGGGAATACCCGGCTGTATCTTGTATACCACCTTGTCCTGGTGTAGCTGCTCGACATCCTCTTGCGAGTATTTGAGGACGCCGGTGAGGAGTTCTTCCGTGTGCTGTCCCGGAGCGGATAGCGGCCCCTGTGGCGGATTGCTATCGCTGAGTTTTATGGCCATTCCGGGGACGTGGACCTTGCCGCCGTCGTAGGGGTGCTCTGCTTCCCACAGGAGCCCTCGATCCCAGAGTTGGGCTTCCTGAGTAGCCCGAGGAATGTCGTTGACCGGCTGACAGGCTATTTCCGCCTTATTGAGGATCTTCGCCGCCTCGTCGATGGTGTATTGGCTGACCCATTCGCCTATCTCCCGCTCCAGCATCTCAACGTGTTTGATTCGGCCGTCCTGGGTCTGCAATTCCGGGTTCGCGAGCCATTCCGGCTTGTTCAGGAGGCGGCACAGCCGCTCCCAGACATTCTTGTTGGACGCCAGAATCAGGATATAGCCGTCCTTGGTGAGGAAGGTGTTCGCCGGGCCGCCCCGAGCCCGGTTGCCGCGGCGCTCGGGCACGGTGCCATCCGACAGGTAGCCGATGAGGGTGTCTTCCATCCAGCTATAGCCCGAGTCCGCCAAACAGACGTCCACGGTCTGTCCCTCGCCGGTAAGCTCCCTGGCATTCAGGGCGGCGAGCACGCCGATGACGCCGTGGAGCGCGGTGGTGCGGTCCACCAGGGAGAAGAAACTGCGCACCGGGGGTGTTTCCGGGTAACCAGTGAGCGACATGTGGCCGCTCATGGCCTGACCGACAACATCCAGGCCGACCCGCTCGTTGAAGGGGCCGTATTGGCCGTAGGCTGAGATGTTGCACATGATGATTCGGGGGTTAAGGGCGTTAAGCACATCCCAGGAGAACCCCATCTTGGCGATGGTGCCGGGACGGAAATTCTGAATGAACACGTCGGAGACCTTTATCAGCTCCCGCAGAATCTCCTTGGCCTTATCGGTCCTCAGGTCCATGCTCAGGCTCTTCTTCCCGGCGTTCATGGATATCCAGTGGGTGCTCAGGCCCCGTACCCTCGGCAGCGCGGTGCGGGTCTCGTTGTTGCCCCGGGGCTCTATCTTGATCACCTCGGCGCCCAATCTGGCCATGATATGGGCGGCCCTCGGGGCGGCCTGGTGCCGGCCCAGGTCCAGCACCCTTATTCCTTCGAGGGCTGATTTGATTTCCGCCATGAAGATACCTCCTCGTAGACAGTAGAAAACGGTGGATGGGTAGGCCCAGCCGCCGCTAGATGACTCCTTCCTCTTTCATCCGGTCCATGTCGTCTTTGGTGTAATTCAGAAGACCCGTGAGGATTTCCTCGTTGTGCTGGCCGGGCGCGGATAGAGGGCCGATGACATGCCCGCTCTTACCCAGCTTGATGGCCATACCTGGAGCGAGGACCTTGCCGTCGTCGTAGGGGTGGTCCACCTCCACCAGCAGCTCCCGCCCCCACAGTTGGGGATTCTCGGCCGCCGTCGGAATATCGTTGACGGCGGCGCACGTGATCTCCGCCTCGTTCATCAGCCGCTCCACCTCTTCCGAGGTGTGCTGGAGGGTCCACTTCTCGATCTCCGCGTCCAGCATTTCTATCTTCCGCATCCTGCCGTCACCCTCTTGCAACTCCGGGTCCGCCAGCCATTCGGGCTTGTTCAGGAGCTTGCAGAGGCGCTCCCACTGGTTCTTTTGAGATGCGATAACGTAGACCCAACCGTTGCTGGTCTTATAGCTGTTCATCGGGGCGCCCCTTCCCCGGTTGCCGCGGCGCTGGGGCGCGATACCCTCCGCCAGGTAGGCGATGAGAGTGTCCTCCATCCAGGTGTAACCGGAATCGGCCAGGCACACGTCTATCGATTGGCCCCTTCCGGTGATCGACCGCTGGCGCAGGGCCGAGAGTACGCCGATGGTGCCGTGGAGGGCGGTGGTCCGGTCGGCCAATGAGAAGAAGGTGCGCACCGGCGGCATTTCCGGGTAGCCGGTCACCGACATGTGGCCGCTCATCGCCTGGCCCACGGTGTCCCAGCCAATCAGGTCTTTGTTGGGCCCAGTCTGCCCATAGGCGGAGCAGTTGAGCATGATAATTCGTGGATTGAGGGCTTTGAGCACGTCGTAGCCGAAGCCGATATGCTGTATCATCCCCACCCGGAAGTTCTGGATGAACACGTCCGAGACTTTCACCAGCCCCCGGATTATCTCCTTGCCTTCCTCGGTCCGCAGGTCGATACCCAGGCTTTTCTTCCCGGCGTTCATGCAAATCCAGTGGGTGCTCAGGCCGCGAACCCTGGGCACCCCGGTGCGGGTCTCGTTGTTTCCCGGCGGTTCGATCTTGATGACCTCAGCGCCCAGGCGCGCTAAGATGTGGCCCGCCCTTGGGGCCGCCTGGTGCCGCCCCAGGTCCAATACCCTCAATCCCTGAAGCGCTGCGGTAGACTTTTCCATCTGGACCTCCGGTATCAATTGTGCCTGTTTCTTGGCATCGGCCCCCGCGTGGTGGTCCAAGCCCGGCAACTGCCTGGGCCATCGTCTGGGGTCAAGTCACTCTAGCATGGTGCGGAAGCCCTTGTCAGGGGTGCACCCAAGGAGGAACGCCAAGGATCGAAGGTTAACACATTCTGCGGACGCATGGCGACGCGGGTGCAGGCCCTCTCCTTCGGGCAGGTGGGCAGGAAGAGGAAAGTCAATCAATGAATTGCTCGCTCAGTCCAGCGACCGGATGTCCTTGAACCGTACCATGCAGAAGGCGGACACGATCACAGCCCCCACGCCCACGGCGGTCAGGGCGAAGTTGATGTCGATGCGATCGGCCATCCAGCCGATACCGACCGCGGCCAGGGGAATCAGTCCCGACTCGTAATGCCAGACGCTGGACACCCGGCCGCGCAAACGGTCCGGCACCACGAGCTGGATCAGCGTCTGGTTGCTGACGATAAAGTGCGTCTGGGCCAGCCCCATAAGCGCCATCAGGGGCAGAGAGATCCATATCGAGTTGGAAAAACCCAGCGCGAGGATAATTGCGGAGCCTGCCAGCAGGGCTATCAGCCCCACCCTCCCTTTTTGAGTGAAAAAGCCCCAGGTCGCCATTATGAAGGTGGCCAGCAGCCCGCCGCTGCCCATGACGGCGATCATGGCGGTGCCGGTGCCGATTCCGGCGTCCAGGGCTTCCTTCGTGTACACCGGCAGCAAAAGCACCAGGGGCATGAACACGGCGGTGCGGATGAAGTTCAATATGGTGAGACGCAGCATGACCTGGTTTTTAAGGATGTAGCCGATACCCTCCACCAGGTTGGACAGCATCGACGCTCGGCGGGCGGTGCTGGCTTCCTGGTATGGAGTCCGCATGGGCAACAGCAAAAGCACCATGGCGATGTAGAGACTCGCTTCAAAAAAGAAATTCCACTTGAAGCCCACCGTCGCGATGAGCAGGCCGCCTATGAGGGGGCCGACCAGGCGCATGGAGGTAACGGTCATGGCGTTGAGGGCCAGTGCATTGGGCAAATCCGCCCGGCGCACGGTGTTGGCAATCAAGGCCTGCCGCACCGGCTGCTTGACGGCGAACCCGATGCCGGCGAAGCTCATGTAAACGTAGGCGTGCCAGACCTCCACCTGCCCGCTGGCCACCAGCAGGGCGAACAGGATGGCCACGACCGCCAGCCCGCATTGGGTCACGACGGTGATCATGCGGCGGTCCCACCGGTCGGCCAGCACCCCGGCCCAGGGACCGATGACCAGGATGGGAAAGGACCGTATCCCGGCCACGGCTACCGAGTGCAATGCCGACCCGTCGCTTATTTCAAACACCAGCCATCCGATGGTGAATATCTGAAGCCACTGGGCGGCGTTGGCGCACAGGTTGCCGGCCCAGAGGAAGCGGTAATCCCGGTTGTTCTGAAGAGAGGAGAAGGTGTTGAGGCCGCCGCGCCGCTCTTTGGATTGGACGGTGGTGGCTTCGCGGCTGCCGGCCCGCCCGGCGGGCGAGGCCTGCCCTTCATCTTTTCGGTCAGCGGCCATAGACCTCCACTCGTATCTGGCCCGCAGGAAAACCCACCCGGTTGGCGCCCGGGTAGCGGGCGCCGGACGCCCGGCCCAACACTACGCTAATTACCGATCATCGCACAAGTATCCACGCCTGAGATGCGGCCGGTAGGCTCCGGCGGCCCTTCGGTCACCACGCCGGCGCCCGGTCCTGTCCGAATCGGGCATGAAAAGAGCCGGGAACCCCCGGCTCTAAATCAGCTCCAACCCGGACGCGTCATGCTTGGCGTGCCAGCATCAAAGAGCGGTGCTAGCGGCCAAATACTCTCCTGGATGTATTTCGCCTTGCCGTTTGGCTTCCGGGACTGGCGGCGCCATTGCCACGGTACTGCTCCCGGCCCATCCCCGGTCCCCGGCCGTCCGTGCTCCGGCGGGGTCCGCTGCCGTTATGAGGCCCGCTGCCGTTGCGAGGCCCACTGCCGTTGCGAGGTCCGCCGCCGTTGCTGGGCCTGGCCCGTTCCTCCGGGAACTGTTGCTCTGGGGCGAAATTTCCGTAGTCGAAGCCGGGCAGACGCCGCCGTTCGATCCGCGCCCCCAGGTCCTTCTCCACCAGACGGATCATGGCGCCGTCCTCGGCCCCGGCAAAGGTGAATGCCTCGCCCGTCTGTTCGGCCCGGCCGGTGCGGCCGATCCGGTGGGTGTAGGTGTCGGAGGTGTTGGGAAAATCAAAGTTGATTACATGGGAGATTTCGGGGACATCGATGCCGTGGGCGGCGATGTCGGTAGCCACCAGGATGTCGAATTTACCGTCGCGGAAGCCGTCCATGGCCCGTTGGCGGGCGTTTTGAGACATGTTGCCCTGGAGCGCCGCCACCCGGTACGAATTCCTGGCCAGGTCCAAAGCTAGGGACCGGGCCCGGTGTTTGGTCCGGGTGAAGACCAGGGCGCGGCCGGTGGGGGTCTGCTTCAAGAGGGCCAGCAGCAGACTCTTCTTGAGTTGGTCCGGCACCGGGTAGAGCGCATGCGAAACGGTCTTGGCCGGGGCGATGGCCCCAATCTGGACCAACTCCGGGTTCCGCAGAATCTTCACGGCCAATGACCGGATCTCCGGGGGCATGGTGGCCGAGAAGAAAAGGGTCTGCCGCTCGGTGGGGAGACGCCCCAGGATGCGCTGCACGTCGGGCAGGAAGCCCATGTCGCACATGGTGTCGGCCTCGTCCAAGACCAGCACCTCGACGTTGGAGAGGTCGATGTCCTTTTGGTTCAGGTGGTCCAGCAGCCGTCCGGGACAGGCGACCACCACCTGGGCCCCGTTTCTCAGGCCGGCCAATTGGGGGCCTTTGCCGACGCCACCGTAGATTGTGACACTCTTTATGCGGAGGTGCCGCCCCAGTTCGATGAAGGTCTGATGGATTTGCTCGGCCAGCTCCCGGGTCGGTGCGATGACCAGGGCCCGGACGCCTCGCTTGCGAGGTCCACTGGCCAGACGATGGAGGATGGGAAGCGCGAAGGCAGCGGTCTTACCGGTGCCGGTTTGGGCCAGGCCCAAGACATCCCGGCCTTCCAATGCCAGGGGGATGGCTTGTTCCTGGATTGGGGTGGGTTTGACGAAGCCGACCGACTTAACGCCGGCCAAGACTTGAGGGTGAAGGGAAAACTGTTCGAAATTCACTAAGAGAGCCTACTCCTTGACTGCTGTCCCGAGCCAAGTCGCACTCTCAGCCTCGTGGTCACGGTCAATCTAAAATTACGGCGATGCCTTACAACATTCGCCCAGTCTAGTATAGCATGCCCTTGGGACCTACGGATTGGGCTCGGCGGCAGTGTGCCGGTCACCTGCCCGTCATTCCGGCGAAGGCTGGAATCCATGGAGTGTTGGCGCCAGCTTCCTGCCTGGACACCGGCTTCCGCCGGTGTGATGGTTAAGGCTCTCCCTGCCCGGGGTTGGAAATTTGGAATGGCCCGGTTCGGCACGCTTCGTTGGACCGGGGACCGGAGACCAGGGACCAGGGGCCGAGCCTGGGTTACACGTCCAGCACCATGAGTTCTTCCCCGAAAACCAGCTCCCCGTCGTACACCTTCTTGATGTCACCGATGCCTTTTTCCATGGAGCCGGGCCGGCACAGGCCAGGACCCGTGTGAACCAGGACCAAGCGCTTGACCCCGGCCTCCTGGGCCATCGCCGCCGCTCCGAGGGTGCCGCACATGCTGGTCTGACCCTCTCCGGTGGCGTCCATATCGCCGGTGTGTCCCCAACACATGCATAGCATCACGTCGGCGTCCTTGGCCAGGCCCGTCACCGACTCGCAGGGACGGGTATCGCCGGTGAAGACGATGCTGCCCTCCGAGGAGTCCAACCGGTAGGCCAAGCAGTCAAGCCACGGCTGAGCGTGCTCCGCGACGGCCGCCGTGACCTTCCAATCCTTGCCGGTGTGCACCAATCCCGGCCCGATGTCATGCACATCAACCGACGGCGGCTTGCGGGGGAGAGTGCCACCCCGGTTGACGTAGACCCGCTGGCTGCCGGCGTTGTTGATTCGGGCCTTCCAGTCGTGGGAGAAGGCGCCGATCTCCTCTCCCAGGATCCGGTCGGTGATGGTCTCGGTCAGGGTGGGGCCGTACACCTTCAGCTGATTCTCCTTGCCGACGCTCTGGTCCCACCGGCAGAGCAAGAAGCACGGGTAGTCCACGTCGTGGTCGAAGTGGTGGTGGCTGAAAAACAGGTAGTCGATCTGGGTTGGCCAGAGGCCCGCCTTCACGAGCTTGTGGGTGGCCGCCGGCCCGCAGTCGAACATCAGGTATTCACCGGCAACCTCGATGACATGGGAGGAACCGAACCTGTCGGGCGTCGGCGTTGGTGTTCCCGTGCCCAAAAGGTAGATTCTGGCCATTCCTGCACCTCCGCAATAGGCTCACCGGAGTCTAACAGCAAACAATCGATCTGCTCAAGAACCCGCCGCCACCGCCGGGTCGACCCGCGGTTCTTCCGCTCGTGCCGAGCCGGCCGGGAGGCGCCGATCCGAAGCGTCGTATCGGTTGAATGTGCTGGTCCTCGAGACAACATCCGCCGAGAGCGTGAGGGACGAAATCCCCCTGTGTCCCCCTTATAGAAAGGAGGAGGGTAGGTTGCTGGTCGCAAGGTCTGCCACGGTGAGGCTTCCAACGATACCTGGGTCAGTAGGCGCCCGGGCCCTGACCGGGTGCCGGACCCGCCGGCGGGTGTTTTCAGGCCAGCTGAACCACCGTGCCCTGGGCGGCAGACCGGTAGGCGGCGTCCACGATGCGCATCGCGGCCAGGTCGTCCTCGATTCCGGCGACGGGAGACCTCCCCTTTTGGAGGGCCTCCAAGGTATCGGCCACGAATGCGGGATAGAAGGAGCTGTTGTCCTGGGGAGCTTCCAGGTAGTTGTGATTACCCTGCTCATCACACCAGAGCATGGTGTTCCGGTCGATGGAGCGGAACTGGTACCGCTTGCTGTGCAGGGAGAACTCGACGCTGGGAGCCCGGGGCGTTTGGGTGTGGACGTAGGCGCTCTCAATGGAGCACAGCGCCCCATCTTCCATCTCCATCGTCAGGTGGGCGAAGTCCTCGACCTCCTCGCCGTAAACGCTGTTGCTGATCACAGCGTAGACGCTCTTTGGCTTCTTCCCTGTAAGGTGGAGGTACAGGTCGGGGAAGTGGATGCCGACGTTGGTCAGGCAGCCCCCTCCGGCCTCGGCTTTCTTCAGGTTCCAGACGTTGCCGTTCCGGTAGTAGCGGCTCACAGGGCCCGCGATGAACCGGAAATTGGCGTGGAAGAAGTCCGCGGCAGGCCCTTCCAGCTCTTTGATCTTGCGCACCCAGGGGGCCATCCGTATCGAGAAGGGCACGGCGACGAAGGCGTTCTTCCGCTTAGCCAGGGCCGCCAATTCCTCCACTTCTTTGAGGTTCAGACCCATGGGCTTTTCCATCGCGAAGGGCACCCCTTCCTCCAGCAAGAACCGGGCGGTCTCCGCCATGTCGCAGTGCCGCCCCAGCGAGAAAACGAAGTCGGGGCGCTCCTTTTGCACCATCTCCCGCCAATCAGTGTAGAAGCGGGAGCCCAGGCCGGCGGCCACCTCCCGCCCGGTTTCGGGGTTTCTGGCACTGATCGCCGCCACTACCGCCAGTTGCTGCATCGTTGGGTAGTAGTGGGGGGAGTGCCAATGGGTCACGTCGATGAAACACGTCTTCAACGCCATAGCTCCTCCTGTTGATTCCTTCCTGAACCGTCGGCCCTCACCCCCGGCGCCTCTCCCGATGGGAGAGGGGTGGCCGTCGTATAAACCGGGGAGACTGGTAACAGAAGAACCGGGCATATGGGTAACACTTTACTGGCCCGCCCAACTGACGGACTCGGACGAGGCTCGGGGATCTCCCCGAAGGGCAGGTGTATCCGGGAGAGGCCGCCTAAGGGGCCCCGGACTTGTCCTCATAGGCGCCGGTCTCCGGATACACCTGCCGGTAGACCAGCCGCTGGACGTTGGGGCGTTCGAAGTCCATGGGTGTGGATTTGTCTCGCAGCTCCAGGTAGGCCTCGCCGTGCAGGACCCCCTCGTCCTCCAACTCGTAGATGGCAAGATACTTGGTGGCTCCTTCCCCCTCGCACAGTTCGTACCGCCGGGCGCCAAGAATACCGGGCACCGATACTCGCTCGGGAACATGGTGCTCGTTGTACCACCGGTTGAACTCCGCTTCCGTCCCCGCTTTGGGTTCCATGAACACCACTAGAAGAGCCTTTCCGATTTCGCCTTTCACGGTCGCACCTCCGGATTTCTTCTCCACACCATGATAGCGGCGAAACGCGCTTGGAAACAGAGCCCTCATAGACGACATCGTCTCCGGCGCCTATCGTGTCGAGGAACTACAGCCCGAGGATTACCGGCGTATCCGCGAAATCTGTGACCGGTACGCTGACGCCGATGTGGGGCTTGTCGGCGCTGGGGTCCTCGCGATCGTCGAGCGGCTCAACGACCCCAAGCTGGCCACGCTGGACCGCCGCCACTTCCACGCTCTACGGCCCTGCCATGCAGACGTGTTGCGGCTACTTCCGGAAGGGTAGGTGTGAAAGACGGAGGGGGACCAGTGAAGGAGAGGTTTGGTGGGCCTGGATGGACTCGAACCAACGACCTCGGTCTTATCAGGACCGCGCTCTAACCGCCTGAGCTACAGGCCCACAATTGCCAGTAGT
>JASMCQ010000033.1 GCA_030753265.1 Dehalococcoidia bacterium | reverse complement strand
GCCGGAGCCCGTCTTCGAGGCGGTGGAAGACGTTCTGAATAGCTATCCACCGGAGGACCAGGGGGCCATCCCGGTCATTCTGCTCACCCCCCAGGGCGAGACGTTCAACCAAGAAATGGCGGCGGAATTGGTCCGGGCCCCGGCCCTGGTGCTGATCTGTGGCCACTACGCCGGCGAAGACGAGCGGATCCGCCACCCCCTGGCAACCCGCGAGGTCAGCATGGGTGATTTCGTGCTCACCGGCGGGGAGTTGCCGGCCATGGTGATGGTGGATGCTGTTGCCCGGCTGATTCCCGGCGTGGTGGGCTCCCAGGAGAACGTGGAGGAAGACTCCATAACCTCAGGCCTGCTGCAGCACCCGCTGTACACCCGTCCGGCCGAGTACCGGGGCCTGGCCGTTCCGGAAGTCCTGCGCTCCGGGCACCACGCCGAGATCGCCCGTTGGCGCCGCCGGGAGTCTTTGAGGCGCACCCTGGAGCGGCGCCCCGACCTCTTGGAATTCGCCGATTTGACCGCCGAGGACCTGGAATTTCTCCGGTCTCTGGGCTATCAGCGATGAAGGCTCCTTGCGAACCAATGACCGCGAGCTGACTTTTGTTGGAATGCACACCGGTGGAATGCGCCCCGGCCGCTTGATCCGGCCAGAGCAGCCGTCAGCCACAGGACGATAATCAATGGCCAAAGCCGAATACAAGTTCCGAACGCAACTTCGAGTACGCTGGGGGGAGTGCGACGCTCAGGGGATCGCTTTTAACGGGTCCTATATGAGCTACCTGGAAGAGGGGCAGGCGGCGTACTTCCGAAACCTGGGGTTCAGCATCTACCGGATCGCCCGGCGGGGCTACTTCGACAGCGCGGTGGTCAGAACCGTCCTGGAATTCAAGGCCCCGGCTCGCGTCGAAGACATTTTGGACCTCTACGTCCGCGTGAGCCACATCGGCAACACCAGCCTGCACCTGGATATCGAGGTATATCCCGAGGACTCCGACCGGCTGACGAGCACGTTGCAGGCGGTGTACGTGGGCTTCCACGCGGAGACGGTTACCACCCGCCCGGTGCCCGGCGAAATTCGTGAGTTGGTGAACCATTTCGAGGCGACCGGCGAGGTGCTGCCTTTGGAACGCTTTCCCCAACTGGCCGAAGCGGCCCGTTAACGCCGGATTCGAGGTTCACTGGGCCGGGGAAATAGCGGGCCGCCGGGCCCTCGGTTGCCTGTACCCGGCTTTCCCCTTATTATAGTACCGGCGAGCCCCCCTCACTTTGACGGGGCAGGTCCGGACGAATGCGTACGATCTCCTCTGGGTCGGCCCAGAAGAGGAAAACATCACGGAGGTTCAGTAGATGGAATACAAACATGTTCTGTACGAAAAGGATGGCCCGGTCGTCAGGATCACGATGAACCGGCCGGAAAAACTGAACGTAATAGACTTCCCCGGCCAGGGCGGCATCCTCGACAATTTCTACGCCGCCCTTGGGGAGGCCGAGGAAGATGACGAAGTAAAAGTGGTGGTGATTCGAGGCGCCGGCCGGTCCTTCTGCGCGGGGCATGACCTGGAGGTCGTGGGTTTCATCTATGGCATCGGCACCGGCCAGCCTAACGAGCGCCGGGCCAGCCAGCGCATCCGCCTCAAGGTGGACCGGAAGTGGATGGAGAACCACCTGAAGCTTCTCACGTTCCCCAAAATCACCATCGCCCAGGTCCAGGGCCACTGCATCGGCGAGGGCGCGCTCATGATGGAGTTTTGCGACCTTGCCGTGGTCGCCGAAGACGCCCAGATCGCCCATGCCGAGCAGCGTCTTGGCTTCTCCGGTAGCGGGTTGAACCTGCTTCCCCTGTACCTCACCGTTGGGTACAAGCGGGCCAGGGAGCTGCTGCTCCGGGGCCGCGCCATCAGCGGCACGGAGGCCGTCGCCATGGGCCTGGCCAACCGGGCCGTTCCCCTGGACCAGTTGGAAGCAACGGTGCAGGAGTATATCGACGATATGGCCCGGCTTCCGTTGGACGGCATCGCCATCGGCAAGGCCACCAACCACTGGATCCTCGACACGTTGGGCGCCACTTCCGGGCTGATCCAGGGCTACATCAGCCACACCATGTTCACCAACCTGCGCTTCGAGCCGGGGGAGTACAACTTCTTCCGGGAGCGGCGCGGCGCCGGCACCCGCGAAGCCTTCCACGCCCGCGACGACCGGTACGAGTAGGCGATCAGCCGCCGCCATCGGGCTGGTGGCCGCGGCGCCGTGTGCCTGTCCGGAATGGAGGCTCGGTAAATGGCGAATACCCTCCCTCGGCATGGGCTAAGGGAGAGAAAATCTATGGAGGTTACCGGGTAATGGACTACAAATACGTGTTGTACGAAAAAGAAGGCCAGGCTGTCAGGATAACCTTGAACCGGCCGGAAAAACTGAACGTAATAGACTTCCCCGGCCAGGGCGGCATCCTGGACAATTTCTACGACGCACTGTCCGAGGCCGAGGATGACGACGATGTGAAAGTGGTGGTGATTCGAGGCGCAGGCCGGTCCTTCTGCGCCGGGCACGACCTGGAAGGCGTGGGCTTTATCTACGGCTTCGGCACCGGCCAACCCGGTGAGCGCCGGGCCAGCCAGCGGATCCGCCTCAAGGTGGACCGGAGGTGGATGGAGCTACACCTCAAGCTTCTCACCTTTCCCAAGATCACGATCTGCCAGGTACACGGCCACTGCATCGGCGAGGGCACCCTCATGATGGAGTATTGCGACCTGGCCATCGTCGCCGAGGATGCCCAGATCTCCCACTCGGAGCAGCGGCTGGGTTTCTCCGGCAGCGGAAGCAACCTGCTGCCGTTATACCTCACCGTTGGGTACAAGCGGGCCAGGGAGCTGCTGCTCCGGGGCCGCGCCATCAGCGGGACCGAAGCCGCCGCCATGGGCCTGGCCAATCGGGCCGTTCCCCTGGAGCGGTTGGAGGCCGCGGTGCAGGAATATGTCGATGACATGGTCCGGCTTCCGCTTGATGGCATCTCCATCGGCAAGGCTACCAACCACTGGATCCTGGACATCCTGGGCGCTACGACCGGTATGATCCAGGGATACCAGACCCACACCCTGTTTACCAACATTCGTTTCGAGCCGGGGGAATTCAGCTTCTTCCGGGAGCGGCGCAACCAAGGCGCCCGCGCCGCTTTCCACGCCCGCGACGACCGGTACACCTAGGAGTTGCGCAACCGTCAATCAGCCGCCAGCCTTCTAGGCGATGGCTGGCGGCTGATTGCGAGCGGCAGATGAATCAAAACAGCCCAGACGTATACCATATAAACCCGGCCGGCGGCCTGGCCTTGGCCTGGGTCAACAGCTACTCCGGCACGGTGATCAAGACCCCCGGCGCCACGCTGCTCTTCGATCCGGTGAGCCTTGCAGTGCCGGAGGACATCTGCCTGGACCTGATCGCCATCAGCCACGGGCACACCGACCACTGGGACCCGCCGCTGGTCACCGCCCTCCACCAACGCACCCGGGCGGTGGTGGCGACCTCGCATTTCCTGGCCTCTCGAGTGCCTGCCATACCTCCTCAATCCGTTGAAACAGCTCCCACCTCGGCTGGGCAAGGCAGCTTTGGAAGCACCCCCCACCCGGGCACGCATCCGGACCCGGGGGCCACTTGCAGTGCGGAGAATCCGCCTCCGGGTAGCGTAGTAGCCCTCGAGCCGGGAGAGTGGGTGCGGGTCGGAGACGTAACCGTCGCCGCCCTTCGCTGCGACCACGCCGCCGAGGAGCCGCTGTCCTTCTTGGTGCGGACCGACGACAACCTGGTGGTGTATCTTCCGGGGGACAGCACTCCCTTTCCGACCATGACCCGGCTCCCACACGTGCCTATACCAGGCTCCTCATCTTCGAACATGGACGGGCGGCAGGCGGAGATGCATGTGGATATCCTGCTCTGGATGGGCACGGCCCTGGAAGATGGAGCGCGAATCGCCCGGCTGGTGCAGCCGAAGGTTCTGGTGTCCTATGCCATCACGCCGCCGGCCGCGGGTGTCCGGGCCATGGGCCTGCTGACCCGTCTCACCCCAGAGATCCCGGTCTACACCCTGGAGCGCAACCAGGTGTTCATGTATCCCCCTGAGCCCGGACCGGCCCCCTGAACCACCGGCAAAGCTGCTGGGGAGCTACGTGGGGTTAGCCACGGAGGCACAGAGAACACAGAGATATAAAAAGGACGTATTAACTCGGTGTCCTCTGTGCCCCTGTGGCCATTCCCCGTAAATCACTCCTGATGCAAAACCCCAACGACGGGCCGCCCGGCGATTACCTGGCCACGCCGAAAGCGGTCCCGACGACCACCGGCTCGCCGCGCTGGTTTTCACACCAGACTCGGAGATCCACGCGCTTTCCGGCCTCCGTCGACTCCTGCTTCTCCACGGTCCCCTTCGGAGTTATGATGTCGCCTGGCTCGACGGCTCGGGTGAAGGCCACCTTTATCCCGCCGTTTCCCAGCCAGTCCGCTCCGAAGTAGTCGATCATCAACTCCGTCAGGTAGGTCTGAAACATCGTTCCGGAGGCGATGGGTCCGGACAGGCCGCAGGCCTTGGCATACTCCACGTCCGTGTGGATGTTCTTGACCGGCCACCCGGAGAACCCGCGCATCCGCTCCAGCGTCACCGTCTTGGGTTTGCCGGAGAAAGTGTGACCCTCGGTAGTATTCCGTGCCGTGGTACTCATGAGTCTACTTCCTCCTGCTACTGGTTGTGGTCATTTTCTTGCGCATGATTGTGACCCCATCCTCGTCGACGACAACGCAATCGATCACCCTGAATACCCGGCCTCGTCTCTCATAACAGTCGGCAACTTTCCAGTTCGCCTGGAAGGTCTTGCCCACCCTGCCCGGAGCGAGAAACTCCACCTCATCCTTGGCATGGATGCCGGCCACGCCTTCCGGGAGGAAGTAGGATGGGCTCCTGGTCGAGTTGGTCTGATTGAGAAAAAGACCGGGATGGACCACCGGTCCGCCGCCGTATCCTCCTTCGGTGTATCGGGGGTCGTGGTCTTCAACCGCGTCAATGAAGCGCTGATTGAACTCCGGGGTAACTTTGAACACGAAGGGCTCCAGTTCCTCGCCCACTTCATAATCGTCCAACGATTTGCGTGTTGTCATCGCTCTCGCCTCGGGGCCGTCATGGCCCTGTCTTGCCGGTCCGGGATGCTGTTTCGCGGCGACCCTACCTCAAAGGCGACCGGCCAAGCTAAACCGAGCCGCCACGACTCATGAAAGGCCCTATCCGGATTGATTGGAATTGTAGTGACAGTGCCGAACGTCGTCAACTCCAACGTCAACGTATCGGGTTAGCCTGAGAAGTTGTGGCCCTCGGAAATATTCGGTGATGTAGTGCTCGCGGCCTACGTCCTCTTGGTATAGGTTGTGGTCAACTTCTTGCGCATGATCGTGACCCCATTCTCATCGACGACAACGCAATCGATGAACCGGAATATCCGGCCTCGCTTCTCGTAATTGCCGGCCATCTTCCAGGTCACCCGGAAGGTCTGGCCCACCCGGCCCGGGGCGAGAAACTCCACCTCATCCCTGGCATGGATGCCGGCCACGCCCTCCGGAAGAAAGTACGAAGGGCTCCTGGTCGAGTTGGTCTGGTTGAGGAAAAGGCCGGGATGTACCAGCGGTCCGCCGCCGTCTCCCCCTTCGACGTACCGGGGGTCGTCGTCTTCAACCGCGTCGATGAAGCGCTGGTTGAATTCCGGGGTAACCGTGAACTCGAAGGGCTCGAACTCCTCGCCGATCTCATACTGGTCCACCGTCTTGCGTGTTGTCATTGCTTTCGCCTCCGGGCGGTCATGGCCCTGTCTTGCTGCTCCAAGATGCTTGTTCGCGGCGGCCTTTCGCCGGGGTGTCCGGGCTACCTATTTCGAGTCGCCCGGATTCAAGAAAGGCACTGCCCGCGCTGATTGGAATTGTAGTGACACCACCGAACGTCGTCAACCAACGCGTCCTGGCTTCATGGTCATTTGGCTTTTTCAAAGGAAGATCGCAATAGGTGAGAGGGATGGAGCTACAATGATAAGGCCCCCAAGACACCGCCCCATTGACGATAATCGCCACGCCCGATAGACTAACGTGGGTTCGTGCGGCGGCGGCAGGGGGTTGTGCGCCCTCTCATGACCCGAGACATCCTTACTGAATCAATGGAGAATGGCTTGCTGCCCTATGGCTAAACTGTTTGACCTACACATACACACCACCAAGGGTAGCAGCGACAGCAGCTTGACCCCCGAAGAACTGGTGCTGGAGGCGGAAGGGCTTGGGCTCTTTGGCCTCTGCCTCACCGAGCACGCCGGCCCCTGGGAGCGCCACGAGTTCGAGCGCTTCGCCGCCCGCCACAACGTTGTCTTGGTGCGGGCCATGGAAGTTGAGACCGACATGGGCCACATGCTGGCCTTCGGTATGGACCAATACCAGGGCGGCTTCAACAAAGCCTCCGGGCTGCGCAAAGCCGCCGACCTGGAGGGCGGGTTCGTGGTGTCGGCCCACCCCTTCCGCGGGGTATTCAGCCAGGGGAGGGCAGGCTCCCTCCTGTACAAAGCGTTGCCCGACCCGCTGCCCACAGTACCGGAGGACGCCATCGGGCACCCGGTATTCAAGCTGGCCCACGCTGTTGAGGTCGCCAACGGGGGCACGATTGACGAGGAAAACGACTTTGCAATGCGGGTGGCCGGCCTTCTGGGTCTGCCGGTGACCGGCGGCAGCGACGCCCATTCAGCCCACGGCCTGGGCCGCTTCGTAACCGACTTCGACGACGAGATCAACAACGAGCAGGAGTTTCTGGCCGCTCTCCACTCGGGGAGATACCACGCCGCCGTGGGGCTCCGCTTCGGGCGCCTCCGCCCGTACACGTTGCAGGCGGCAGCCGGCCGATAGCCGACAGCTCTTATCCCACCGCATCATTGGTTTACCAGCAATGTTTTTGCACCTACCGACGCCCTCTCCCTTCGAGTCGATCCATGTTGCTCTCGACCTGGAAACCACCGGGTTGGAGTCGAGCCGTGACGCCATCATCGAGGTGGGGGCGGTAAAATTCCAAGGAGACACGATTCTCGACACCTTCGACACTTTCGTGAATCCGGGGCGCGCCATCCCCGAGTTCATCCAACGCCTGACCCACATCACCCCGGCCCACGTCAAACGCGCCCCCTACTTCAACTCCGTCCTCGGCCCGCTGGAAGACTTCATCGAGGAACATCCGGTCATCGGCCACAATGTGGCCTTCGACGTTGGGTTCCTGGCCGTTAACGGGCTGCCGCTGAACAATCCCACCTACGATACCTGGGACCTGGCTTCGGTTCTGCTGCCCCGAGTCGGGCAGTATGCCCTGGGCCGGCTGTCCGATCTCTTCGGGGTCGGCCACAACAACCCCCACCGGGCGCTGTCTGACGCCAAGGCTACTCAGGGGATCTTTCTGGAGTTCCTGCGCCGGGCGGAGGCCCTGGACAGCGGCCTTCTGGCCTATCTTGTCCACCTGGCCACCCGCAGCCGGTGGTCTATCGCGCCTCTCTTGGCCGGGCTACAAGGCGACACTCCCCAGGGCGGCGAGCCTGCGATGTTCGGGCTGACCGGCCTGGACATGGACAACCTGGCCACCCGGCTCGGGCGTCCTGAAAAGCGGCGGTCGGACCCAAGCCTCAGCTCCCTGGACGAAGACAAGATATGCGCCCTCCTCGGCGCTCAAGGCCCCTTCTCCCGGACCTTCTCCGGGTTCGAATACCGCCCGGAGCAAGAGGAGATGCTGAAGGGTGTGACCCGGGCCATCTACCAGAGCCGGCACCTGGTTGTGGAAGGAGGCACCGGCGTCGGCAAGTCGATGGCCTACCTGCTGCCCGCCCTCATTTTTGCCGTCTCTCAGGGCCAGCGGGTGGTGGTCTCCACTAACACCATCAACCTCCAGGAGCAGCTCCTGCGCAAGGACATCCCCGCGTTGTTCAGGGTGCTGGCGGAGGCGGGATTGGTGGAAGAGGGTGTCGCGAAGGCGGCCCTCCTCAAGGGACGCAACAACTACCTGTGCCTGCACCGCTGGAACTTCCTGGCCAGGGCCGAAACCCCTACGATTGAGGATGCCCGGCTGCTGAGCAAGACCGCCGTCTGGCTTCAGGACACGGTGGCCGGAGACCGTGGCGAGATCAACCTCGCCGGGCGGGACGGTTTCACCTGGAACCGGATTTCCGCGGGCGAAAAGTCGTGGTGCCCCGGTCTGCGCGATGGCGGGCCGTGCTTCTTGCGCAGCGCCAGAGAACGGGCCGAACAGGCCCACATCGTGGTGGTGAACCACGCCCTGTTGCTGTCGGACCTGGTCCGGGGCGGCAGCTTGATCCCCGATTACCAACACCTGGTCATCGATGAGGCCCACAACCTGGAAAATGAAGCCACCAGGCAGCTGGGCTTTCAAGTGTCCTCGGAGCGTCTGGAGGAGGCGTCGGAGCCCCAGAGCCGCCTCGTTACAGGGGTCCGGATGGCGCTGGCGGCCGAAATCATGGCATCGCCGGTGCGCGAGCAGGGAGAGCAGGCGGTGGCCGGAGTCGAAACCCAGGCCGCCGCGGTCCGGGACAACTGGGCCCGTTTATGGGCGGCGTCGGACCGGTTCCTGGCCGCCTGCCGCCAGGCCACCTCGGAGGAGCAGAACCAGGTGATGCTCACCGAGCAGATCCGGGGCCAGCAGGTCTGGTCCGACCTGGCCCTGGCGTGGGAGAATCTGGATGTGCGGATGCAGGAGGCGGTCAAAGCACTCTCGTTGTTGCAGCGGTTCTTGGAAACCACCACTCTGTCCGCGGCCGGCGATCAACCCGCCCTGGCCATGGAAGCGGCCAATGTCCAGGACAACCTGGAGCTGCTGCGGGGCCAGCTGGGATCGATCCTGGATGCCCCGGACGACGAAAACATTCATTGGATGAACCGCGATTCATTCAAGGGCGAAATCACCTTTCACTCGGCCCCCCTGGACGTCGGCGCCACCCTGGCCGAGCAGCTTTACGCCCGGAAAGAGTGCGTGGTGATGACCAGCGCCACCCTCAGTACCGAGGGCAACTTCGAATACTTCAAGAGGCGGACCGGGGTGGCCGATGACTGTGACGAACAGCTCGTCGGGTCGCCCTTCGACTACCAGAAGGCCGCGCTGCTGCTCATTCCGGAAGACATGCCGCCCCCCAACGCGGCCGCCTACCTGGACTCCCTCGCCCTGGTCATTTCCGGCCTGGGCAAGTCCCTGGGCGGCAGGACCATGGCCCTGTTCACCTCTTACGCGGCCCTCCGGGCGGTGGCCAGCCGGGTGCGAGCCACCCTGATGGCCGAGGGTATACAGGTGCTGGCCCAGAGTGTGGACGGCCCCCCGCAACAGCTCATCAACCGCTTCACCGATGACCCGCGCAGTGTTCTCCTGGGGACCAGCAGCTTCTGGGAAGGGGTGGACCTGCCCGGCGGCGTGCTTAAGGCGCTGGTCTTGACCAGATTGCCCTTCCATGTGCCCACCGATCCGGTGGTGAGGGCCCGGTCGGACCAGTACGAAGACGCCTTCAAGCAGTATTCCATCCCCCAGGCGGTGCTACGCTTCCGGCAGGGGATCGGGCGGCTGATCCGCAGCAAGGGAGATAAGGGGGCCATCGTGGTGCTGGACCGGCGAATTACCGGGCGCTCCTACGGCCATTCTTTCTTGCGTTCCATTCCGCCCTGTACTTTGCAGCCCAGTAGCCTGGCAACCGTGGGCAACCTGGCGGCCCGGTGGGTGGATGAGAGCCGTGGAGCTAAACACTGAAGGGCCCTTCGACCTAGCCGCCAGCCTGGAAAGCGGCCAAGCCCACCGCTGGGAGCGGGAAGGGCAATGGTACTACGGCGTCGTCCGGGGCAGCGTCATCAAGCTCTGCCAAACCGCCGGCCGCATCGAGTTTCGCGGCGGCCCCTACTCCGATGCCTCCCTCCTTCCCCTGCTCAACAGCTACTTCCGTCTGGACGACGACATCAGCGCCATCTACGCGGAGATCGGCCGGGACCAGAAGGTGGCGGACATGATCGCCCGGTTTCCCGGCCTGCGCCTGCTGCGGATAGAGCCCTGGGAATGCGTCGTCTCGTTCATCCTTTCCGCCAACTCCAACCTCCGCCGCATCCACCAGTCGATGGAGAACCTGGCGGAAGGCTACGGGACTGCCATCCGGTTCGAAGGCCGGGTGTGGCACGCCTTCCCCACGCCCGCGGAACTGGCCGAGGCGGGAGAGGAGGGATTGCGCCGGTTGGGACTGGGTTTCCGCGCTCCCTACGTGGCCAAGGCAACACGGATGGTGCTTGAGGGCAGGCTAGACCTGGCCGCCCTAGCCCGGCTGCCCTACGCGGAGGCCAGGGCCGGCCTGATGGAATGTCCCGGCATCGGGCCCAAGGTCGCCGATTGCATCTGCCTCTTTTCGTTGGACAAGACGGAGGCCTTTCCCGTGGACGTGTGGGTACGCCGAGCCCTGGCCGAGTGGTACTTCCCGGGCCGGAAAGTGCCGCCCGACCGGGAGCTGCGCCAGTGGGCGCAGAACCACTTCGGCCGCTTCGGCGGCTACTCTCAGCAGTACCTGTTCTACGGGCGGAGGCTGGAGCGGCAATCTGCTGAAGCCGCTCCCGGTACCGTTCCCAAGTAGGCTAGACGCCTGGCCCGAGACCCCCAACCTGGCCTTCTCCCGTCGCAAGAGAGAAGGAACCGCCTCTACCTCCTCGCGAAGCTATGCATTACCCACGAACTCCGGCAAACTTACGGGTAGCGTATGCCTTATCAAGGGGGAGGTTGAGAGAGGGTCACCCCGCATTCACCAGCTTCAAATTCAAGAGGTATTGGCTCTGTTATACTGGTCGCGCACTCCCGTGAGCCATCCCGGCGGGTGCGCGCTTCGGTACACCCGCCGATCAATCTAGCACTGAAGGAGAGGAGAAAATGGGACCGAACCTGGTAGATTACCTCCTGTACGAACCCGAGGACTCCGGCATTCTCTGGATCAAGTTCAATCGCCCGGAGCGCATGAACGCCCTGGCCGGGTCCTCCCACGAAACCGGCACGGTGGCGAAGGTTGGGGAATACATGCGGGCCGGCGACGACGACCCGAACATCCGGGTCATCGTCCTCACCGGCGTGGGCCGTGGGTTCTGCTCGGGCGCCGACATGAGGCGAGATACCGGGGACCTACTCCAGGGAGCGGATAACTTTGTGGGGGACCGGGGATCGGTGGAAGGCCCCGATTTCTCCAGAGAGCACTTCTTCCATGGTTTCACCAAGCTCCACCGAGACATCTCGCAAATCCGGAAGCCAACCATCGCCATGGTGAACGGGCCCGCCGTCGGGTCCGGCATGGACATGGCCTTGCACTGCGACATCCGGGTGGGTTGCGAGAACACCCGGTTTATCGGCTATCAGCAGTTGGGGCAGATCATGGAGAACGGGGGCAGCTACTACATGCCGAAGATGGTCGGCCTGGGCCGGGCGTTGGAGTTTGTCTACACGGGGCAACTGGATGCCCAGAGAGCCTACGAGTGGGGCTTGTTGAACCATCTGGTCGCCGCCGACAAGCTGGAGGAGACCACCAGAGAGTTGTGCGCCAGGATCATGAGGGTCCCTCCGCTGGTCCAATGGGTAAGCAAGCGGATCATGCGCACCGCCCTTGACGGCTCGTTGGAGTCCACGATGGTGTTGACCTCGAACGCCGGCGGCATCCTCAGCGGGTCGGAAGACGCTCAGGAGGCGAGGGCGGCGTTCTTGGAGAAGCGGGCTCCCACGTTTAAAGCTCGCTAGCCGATCTAGGGTCAACCACTCGAGGGAAGGCAAACGCCCTCCCTCGGGCAGAGCTTGGGGGAGATAAACCCAGTCCTGGACAACTCGACATATCGCTGCCTTTTCTTGCGAGTGATAATATTCAGGCGGCGTTGATTTTCAATCGTCTTTGGTGGGTGACCAGCTATGGTGACCGCATTCGAGCTTGTTTCGAAAGGGTACTTCCCAAGAGAGCTTCCCCCTCCATTCACAACCAAACCGTTCGGCAATTTAACTAAACAATGGCGAGGCCAGACGCCACCAGGATTCGCATTAGATTTCCGTAGACCAATAATCACTAGACATGCAATTCATAATCTGACCAGATTTGGATTAGTGAGACGCCAGCTTTCGATTCCAAACCCCGTGAACTTCTATCACATTGCATCTTTATTGGAAATGAATTGGAGTGGATTGCTGCCCAATTGGAACAGCTCGAAGATATCATTGAGCAAACCGAGCGTTGATCCAGCAGCGGCTCGTGCGGTCATTCCTAGCCATCCGTGGAGCAGCCACCCGCTACATCGAGCGGCCTTAAGAGCGACATCAAAATATATCCTGAAATCAGATATTGATGGGTTCTACCCGTCTGTATATACCCACAGCATCCCTTGGGCTATTCATACCAAACCCGCTGCTAAAGCAAATAGGAAACCTAATGCTCTTTTGGGTAATCAAATCGATCGTTGCCTCCAATACGCGCAAGATCAACAAACCAAGGGCATCCCAATTAGCCCCGATACATCACTTGTTATTGCGGAGATCCTCCTTGGAAGAGCTGACGTGGAGCTTGCCAAACTTATCCAGGTCATCGGATTTAGATCTTACGATGACTATGAACTCGGATTTAGATCCCACGCTGATGCAGAAAACGGTCTTGCCGCCCTCCAAGGAGTGCTAGCGGAATACGAGTTGCAGATCAATACCTCCAAGACTAAGATCATCGAACTCCCAGCATATCTTGATCCGCCATGGGGAACTGAACTCGGAGCACTCTCTATCGGCACGCGGTCACAATATCGCGACCTTTTACGCTATGTCGATAGAGCATTTGAACTATTTCGCCAGCATCCCGGAGCTGATGTGTTGAAATATTCTATTAGCCGACTGAATTCGATAGTAATTGCAAGTTCTGAATGGGGGTTCTTTCAGGATTTCTTATTTCAATGTTCCATGGTTGAGCCTGCTACGTTGCATTTGGTCATCGATCATCTACATAGATACGAAGCAGCGGGCTATCCAATTGATAAGGTCAAGCTAGAAACGGTATTGAACACCCTGATGAGTTCCCGTGGCCCTTTGGGTTGTGGTAATGAAGTCGCCTGGGCCTTATGGGGCGCCATCCTTTTCAATATACCTGTTGACCAAATGTCCGCTAAAGTTCTCGAGAAGATGATTGACCCGGTGGTAGCCTTGCTTGCATTAGACGCGAAGAATAAGAATCTGATCTCCAATCAAGTTACGTTCAGTCAATGGCTTGCCAACATGAGCCAAGCCGAGCTTGAAGGAAATCAGTGGCTATTCGCATACGAAGTTAATGTTAAGGGCTGGTTGCCCCTGCCTGGTGGTACCGACTATGTGTTAGCCGATCCCCGGTTTGCTTTGCTAAAACAAAACGGTGTTCATTTCTACGATGATTCACTTGTGTCTGCCCACGGGCCGACCAATCCAATATCGGTGAGAATCCCACGAAACCAGCCGCAAAACATTGACGATAGTCTTGTCCCGTCTTGGGACTCCAATTATTATTGAGCCATACGGACCGAGATACCACTGCGTAACAAATTCGACTTTACGGCTTTAACACCAGCTTGCCGAAGAAGTTGGTCTCTTCCATGGCGCGGTGGGCGGCGGCGGCCTCTGCCAGAGGGAAGGTCCGGTCGACGACGGGTCGGATGGCCCCTCGGTTCAGCATCGCCACGATCTCCCGCATGTCCTCCTTGGTGCCCATGAAGACCCCGTGCACTTCCACCTGCCGGCTGAACAGCAGGCCCAGGTGCAATTCGGCGCGCAGACCGGTGGTGGCGCCACAGGTACCGTAGCGTCCTCCCGCGCGCAGCGACCCGAAAGCCTTGGAGAAAAAGTCGGCCCCCACGTGGTCCACTACCGCGTCCACTCCGGTCCCGCCGGTCAGGGCCTTGGCCCGTTCGGTGATGTCCTCTTCGTTGTAGTTGATCACCTCGTCGGCCCCCAACTCCAAGGCCTTGGCCGCCTTCTCGGCGGTGCTGGTGGTGGCGATAACCCTGGCGCCGATGATGTTCTTGGCCACCTGGATCGCCGCGGTGCCGACACCGGCGGAGGCGGAGAGGACTAACACCGTCTCCCATGGCTTCAGCCGGAGGCGGCGCACAAGCATGTTCCAGACGGGCAGGAAGGTGGTGGGCACGGCGGCGGCTTCCTCGTAGGAGACCGAGTCGGCAATTATGTGGGCGTTGGCCGCCGGCACGGCTACCAACTCGGCGTAGCTGCCGTCCATGGCGCTGCCCATGAAGCGAGGCCTGGGGCACAGGTCATCCTGGCCGGCCAGGCAAGCCGGGCATTGCTGGCAGCTAAAGCGGGGGTTCACCACCACCCGGTCACCGGGCTTGAGCCCGCTCACCCCGCTGCCGGCCTCCACCACGTCGCCCGCGCAGTCGCCTCCCAGTATCAGCGGCGGCGGAAACTCGCGGCGAAGCCCCCGGCCACCCTCCCGGGTGTAGAGGTCCAGCCGGTTCAACGCGGTTGCCCGGACTCGTATCTTTACCTGGTGGGCCTCGATTGCCGGGTCGGGACGCTCGCCGTAGGTCAAGACGTCTGGGCCGCCGTGGGCTTCGATGTAGACTGCCTGCATAGCAACTGCCTCCGTGTGTTTGAGCTATCAGCCGTCAGCTTTCTGCCGGCCGACGGCCAAGGGTATTCGTTAGGCGGCACGGGAGCCGCTCGTCGATCGTATTGCTCACTGCCGATCATGCTGAGACCGCAAAGGTTGAACGATCTGGGCGGAATTCTCAGCGCACTCTGCGTCTCTGCGGTATTGAGTTGGCCGCCCGTGCCCCGCCGCTAGGGCCTGCGCCCGAAGTAGCAATCGTTGCACAGAAAGACGATGGCCAGGGCCTCTTCGTGGCTGCCGATGCGCCCGCAAGAGGGGATGTCGCTGTCCTGGCTCCACGGTTGGTGGAACTCCCCGCCGCACATTTGGCACGTGGTCTGGTGCACCCCGTCCAGTACCGCTCCACAGATGACGCAGGACTCTTCTTCTAGCTCTTCATCCACCACGGCCTAGCCATCACCTCGGCCAAGGATATCCTGCGCCAGCCGCCGCTCTTGCGCTTCGGTCGATACCTTCCGGTCCAGCTTGGCTTCCCGGAGACGCCGCAGGATTCGGCCCACCATCGGGCCGTCGGGCACGCCCATCGCCAGAAGGTCCCGGCCGCTCAAGGTGGGCGCCACGAACTGTAGCTCGTTCAAGTATTCCGCCAGCCGGCCGGCTACCCTGGGTGACCCGGCAACCCGGGAAACCGCCATCACCGCTTCCGGACACGAGCCCTCCACCAGTGAGAACAGCCGGGAACGCGGTAGGGAAGGGCCGGCAAGCTCCGCCTCCCGTTGCCGCAGCGCAGCTGTATCCCGGACCACCTGCGCCCAGGGCTTGGGCATGTTCAGCCGGTGAATCACCGTTTCCGCATCCTCCGGAGAGAGGGGGTACGTCAAGCCCGCGAGGTAGACCAGGGGGATGGTATCGCCGGTCCGATCCTCTCGGGTCCCTACGTCTTCGGCGGAGTTCAAATCCGCGGCTGCCGAGAGCCCCGCCGGGGCTTTCCCGCTTCCCAGGGCAGGATGGATAGCAGCCATTATACCCAGGTCCCAGGCCCGGGTCAGCGCCGGTCCCGGCCGGTCTTCCCGGAAGATCATCTCCAACTCGTGCCGGAAGCGGTCGGCGCCAAGGGCCGCCAGATATCCATCGGCGATGGCGCCCTCGAGCCGGGCCAGGGTTTGGGGCTCGATTCGAAACCCCAGCCGTTGTTCGTACCGGACGGCTCGAAGGATCCGGGTGGGGTCATCCACGAAGCTGTTAGGGTGCAAGGTGCGGATAAGGCCACGGCGGAGGTCGCCCACTCCTCCATGTTGGTCCAGAACCTTCGGCCGGGTCTCTCTGAGGGGCAGGGCCAGCGCGTTCACGGCGAAATCGCGACGGGCCAGGTCGTCTTCAATAGTACCTGGGAAGACCTGTGGCAGGGCCGCCGGATGAGGGTAGACCTCTTTGCGGGCGGAGACCATGTCGACGCGGCAGCCGGTCAGGGCCACCGTTGCCGTTCCGAACCGGGGGTGGGTCAATACCCGTCCTCCCAGGTCCTCCGCTAGTTGGCGAGCCACCTCCGGCCCGTCGCCGTCCACCACGAAATCCAGGTCCCGGACCGGCGCACCCAACAGAGCGTCGCGCACCGGCCCGCCCACCAGGAATATCGCCGGTGATCGCTCCAAGGCTCGGCGGCGGAGGGCCGTCAGTACGGACAGGTTCTCTCCGCCCAAACTGCCTTCAAGGGCGTCCAGGAGAGCGTTAATATGCTGGAATCGCGGCGTGAAAGGCCTCCTGTCGAGGGTATTATAGCATAGGGATGGCGCGTTTCCGGCGATCTCCGGGGCGGTACCGCCGACCCCTGGAGCTATGGCGGAGGGTCACCGGGTCAACCCCGGGCCGGGCCGCGGCGGACAGGCCCGGCGGTCTTTTTGACAACCCTTTCCCGCATGGTACAATCCAAATACGAAGCCGTCCGGAGGCGATATCATGGCTGAAAGTGCGATAACCACCTACTACGATTTTCGTTGACCCTTCGTGTACAATGCCGCCATGTGGCTGGCAAAGGTGGAGAAAGGCTCCGGAGAGGCCATCGAGGTGGACTGGCAACCGTTCTCGCTGGCCCAGGTTAACAGGAAAGATGAGTCAAACCTGAAGTACTGGGAGCAGCCTGAGGTGCTGGACGGCTCCGACAATACCTTGTTGGCTCACCGGGCCGGACTGGCGGCCAAACGCCAGGGCAAGGAGGCGTTCAAGTCGTTCTTCATCGCCTTGCTCCGGGCACGCCACGAGGATAAGAAGGACCTGACCGATCGGGCGGTGATGGAAGAAGCGGCGGGAACGGCCGGGATCGACCTGGCCCGGCTCCGGGAAGACATGGCGGACCCCGATCTACTGCGGGAGTTGGGCGAAAGTCATACCAGGGCCGTGGAAGAGTTCGGCGCCTTCGGAGTGCCCACCTTCGTTTTCCCCGGAGGCAAGACGGCGTTCCTCAAGATGTTTATCCCTCCCGACGATGAGGCGGTGGAAATGTACGACTCGCTTATGAAGGTCATGAGCGAGTTTGCCTACGTTGGGGAGATCAAGCGTCCCCAGCCGCCCTGGCCGCACAGTGTCATCTAGGAGGGATTAGTGGCGGCCGAGGAACTGGAATCCGCTCTGGGTTTGACGTTCCGGAACCGGCAACTGCTTGAGCAGGCCCTGGTCCACCGGTCCTCTGTCAACGAGCAAGGATGGTCGCCCACCGACTCCTACGAGCGTATGGAGTACCTGGGCGACGCCGTGCTGGAGTTGGTGGTTTCCGAAGACCTCTACGGGCGCTTCCCCGACTTGAGCGAAGGGGCTTTGACCAAAGTCCGTTCCGGTCTGGTGTGCCGTGAGAGCCTGGCCCAGGTCGCCCGCCGGCTCAACCTGGGGGACCGCCTCCTGATGGGAAAGGGCGAGGAGGCCACCGGTGGCCGTCTCCGGGAATCCACCCTGGCCGCGGCCTTCGAGGCGTTGGTGGCGGCGGTGTACCTAGACCGAGACTACGCCGAGGCCCGCCGGTTCGTCCTTCGGGTGATGGCCGAAGAGCTTGAAGGGTCCTATCGACTGGGCAGGTTGCCCGAGAACCCCAAGTCCAGCCTCCAAGAATACGTGCAGGGCCAGGGCCTGCCGGCCCCTGTCTACCGGGTGATATCCAGCGAAGGCCCCGATCACGATCCAGTCTTCACCGTCGAGGTCCTGGTCGTCGGCGAGGTGATAGGCGTGGGCCACGGCGGCAATAAAGCGGGCGCCGAGCGGACGGCGGCCGTGATCGCCCTGCAGCAGTTGACCTCGGAGTCCGGTACCGGCTCGTCCGCCGAGGATCCGAAGTAAGCCCGCCGGCGCTGAAGCCTTTCGCCATGCCGCACTGCAATCCGGTCATCGAAACCTTCGGGAAATCAAGTTGAGAGCGGATAGCAAAACTCCCACCAGGTCATTCCGAGTTGTCATGCCCCGGTGGGGCGCCTCCGGCAGCTTCAGACACTTGATGCCCCCCTCTCCCACCGGGAGAGGGGCCGGGGGTGAGGGGCTATTTTCAGAGCGGGAGCGGAGCCGCGAGGAATCTCAGCGTAACCACGAGATTCTTCGCTTTGCTCAGAATGACGAAGTGGCCAGAACAACGGCTTCCAGTCTTGTTACCTGCTCCAAGAATAGTCATCGCTCCTCGTTTTCCGTGAAGGGTTTTGCCGGACAGCCAGACAGCCAGACAGCCAGCTAGAAAGTTTGAGGGTCATTGATGCTCAGGTTTTTCAAACGCAACAAGGAAGAAACCAAGAAACGCACGGATGCGGCAGTCAAGCCCAGCCGCGATCGCTGGTTCGGGCGCATCCTCGGCGTGCTACGATCTTCGCGACTGGACGACTCGGTGTGGGCAGAGCTGGAGGAGATCCTGATCTCTGCCGATGTCGGCGTTGAGACCTCCCTGCGGCTCGTTGAGGACCTGCGGTCCAGGGTTAAGGACAACCGGCTGGAGGACGCGGACCAGGTGTTCGAGGACCTGAAGCGATCCCTGGTCCAAGACCTGGACCTCGAAAGCCCGGATTCCGGGGGGCTCGAGATCGGCGACTCGGATACCCCCTACGTCATCCTGATGGTGGGGGTCAACGGAGTTGGCAAGACCACCAGCATTGCCAAGCTGGCCCACCACTTTCTGCAGATGGACAAGAAGGTGGTCCTGGGCGCGGCGGATACCTTCCGGGCGGCCGCCGCCGAGCAGTTGGAAATCCTCGGAGAGCGGGTGGGCGTAGAAGTAATTAGCCATCGCTCCGGGGCCGACCCGGGAGCGGTGGCCTACGATGCCTATCGGGCCAGCAAGGCCCGGCACGCCGACGTGTTGATCGTCGACACCGCCGGACGGTTGCACACCAAATCCAACCTGATGGAGGAGCTACGGAAGATAAACCGGGTCCTGAAACGGTTGGATCCGGCGGCGCCGCATCAGGTCATCCTGACCCTGGACGCGACCACCGGCCACAACGGCCTGGCCCAGGCCAAGGCCTTCAAAGAGGCGGTGAACTGCACCGGTATATTCCTGGCCAAGCTCGACGGCACGGCCCGAGGAGGAATTGCCCTTGCCATCAAACAGGAGTTGCAGGTGCCGATCCTCTTCATTGGCACGGGGGAAGGCATCGACGATCTGGCGCCCTTCGACTCCAGGGAGTTCGTCGAGTCGTTACTTGCTCCCGTATCGTGACTTCAAACTCTCCGCCGTCGGATACCCGCGAGTGGGCGCCGGTTGACGGCCGATGGCTGATCGCACTCGGGTCGAGCAGTGGTTGACGCGCTAACCTGGCTCCTGGCCATCGAGCTTCTGGGTCTCTTGGCCTTCCCCTTGGCCTTTGTCCTCTTCCAGAGGTTGCCCGACCGGGGGTTCACGCTGGCCAAGCCCCTGGCCCTGGTGGTTTTCTCCTACGTGCTGTGGGTCGCCGGCCTGACCCAGTTGATCCCCAACACCCGCGTTACCATCATCGTGATCCTCGTCCTGGGCGCGGCCGCTAGCGGCCTGGTGTTCCGGGCCACGGCCGGCCGGGTCAAGGTGTTCCTCCGGGAAGAATGGCGGACCTTGGTGGTCGCCGAGGCCGTGTTCCTGGCCTTCTTCTTGCTGTGGCTGGGCATAACTTCGGAGTCGCCGGCCATCAGCCACACCGAGAAGCCGATGGACTTCGGCTTCATGAACGCCGTGTTGCAGAGCAGGTTCTTCCCTCCGGAAGACCCTTGGCTGGCAGGCCACTCCATCAGTTACTACTACTTCGGCCACTTCATGATGGCCTTTCTGGTCAAGCTGACCGGCATACCGTCCAGCGTGGGTTACAACCTGGCCGTATCCCTGGTGCCCGCGTTGGTGGGAATAGGCGCCTTCGGCCTGGTGTACAACCTGGTGCGGCTGTCGCGCGGCAGCCGGGCGGCGGCCCTGGGCTTCGGCCTGGCGGCGCCGGCCCTGGTCTTGCTGATCGGCAACCTTGAAGGGGCGATGGAGTTCCTCCACGCCCAAGGTTGGGGCGGTGACGGCTTCTGGGAGTGGGTCGGCATCAAAGGCCTGGAAGGGGGCTCCGCCAGCTCGGGTGGCTTTCCCGACCAAACTTGGTGGTGGTGGCGCGCTACCCGGGTCATCGATACTTTGGCGGACGGCGGAAGTCTGGACTACACCATCACCGAGTTCCCCATGTTCAGCTTCCTGCTGGGCGACCTGCATCCCCACGTCATGAGCCTCCCGTTCGTGGTCCTTGGCCTGTCCCTGGGACTCAACCTGCTCCTGTCACCCGCCAGGCTGGGGCCCGGCTGGCTGCTCCGCCACCCGCTGGAGTCCCTCGCCATCGCCCTGTTCGTCGGGTCCCTGGCGTTCATCAACACTTGGGACCTGCCCCTGATGGCAGGGATCCTGGGGATCGTGGTCCTGGTTAAGAGCTATGGTGACCATCGGGGAGACCTGTCGCGGGCGGCGCTCAACGGGGCCGCTGTGTTGGTTCCCATCCTGATCGTGGCGGTGGTCCTGTTCCTGCCTTTCTACTTGACCCTGAGCAGCCAGGCCTCGGGGATACTGCCGTCGCGTGACGTGAGCACGCGGCCGTTCCTATTCTTTCTGACCATGGGCCTCTTTTCCATGCTGGCGGTCTCGTTTGTCCTGCGGCAGCTGTCCGGCCTGGCCCGGCCCAGCCAGGACGAGGCGCCCGCCGCCAGCCTGATACTGGTGGTGGTCCTGTTGCCCCTGGTGGTCTGGGCCATGATTGTCCTGTTCCTGACCATCGTCGACGACGGGGCCGCTGCCGCCATCAGGAAAGTCGGAGGCCGGGCCCTGTGGGTCCTGCCGGGTCTCGCCATCGTATCGGTTGCCGCGTTCAGCGCGGCTCAGCGGGTGCGGCTGGGCCGGGAGCCCGCGGCCGCGTTCACCCTGCTGTTGCTGGCGATGGCCTTTTATCTGCTGGTGGGAGCCGAGTTGTTCTACGTCGTCGACTCTTTCGGCGGCGGCCTCCGGCGGATGAACACGGTTTTCAAGATCTACTATCAGGCTTGGCTGCTTCTGGCCCTGGCCGGGGCCTACGGGCTGTATTTCTGGCGCTCCCACCGGCCTCGGGTCGGGCCCGGCCCGGATGGACACACCGGTCTCGGCCGTTGGGCCCTTCGCCTGGGTGATTACGCCTGGATCGCGGCCGTAGCGCTGCTGCTGGTGGCCTCGGCCTACTATCCGGTGGGAGCGGTCCTGGACCGGACGGGCCTACTGCGCCCGGGCCACACGCTGGAGGACAACACGCTGGACGGCCTGCGGTTCATCCAGGCTGGGAACCCCGGGGAGTACGCGGCCATCCGGTGGCTGCGGGATGAGGCCTCCTGGGGCCGGATCGTCGAGGCGGTGGGTGACGACTACTCTGACTACGGGAGGATCTCCGCCGCCACCGGCCTGCCGACCGTCCTGGGCTGGAAGGGCCACGAACTTCAGTGGCGAGGAAGCAGCCGGTCCTTCGAAGGCCGGGAGGAAGACGTGGCTCGAATCTACGAAAGCGACGACGCCGAGGAGGTGCGCCAACTGCTGGAATGGTATGATGTCCGGTACGTTTACCTGGGCCGCCGGGAGCGGGCTGAATACGGCGGCGCGCACCTGGCGGGCTTCGGTAGCTTCTTGAAAACCGCCAATGAGTGGGAGGGCGTAGTAATCTACGAACTAACTGATGGAGTTGGCCAGGTTGGCTCAGCCGGCTATGACTAGAACTGGGGTAGGCGGGGTCCGAAGGTTGCCCCGCCGGGCCCTCGGATTTTGGCACGACCGGACTTTCGGCTGGCTGGAGGCGGGCGTCCTGGCCGTGGTGCTCCTGGCCTTGGGCATGCGCCTGTGGGAGTTGGACGGGCGGGCCATGCACTACGATGAGGGTATCCACGTCCACTACGCCTGGCGCCTGTTCAACAGCGACGGCGCGTTGTGGGGCTGGCCCTGGGTGTTCGGCACCGACTTCATCCACTCCCCCTGGATGCACGGTCCCCTCCAGTTCGAGCTTACCGCCCTGGTTTTTCGCCTGCTCGGAGATAGCGATTTCACCGCCCGGCTGACCTATGTGATCTTCGGCGTGGCTCTGGTGGGACTGCCCTATTTTCTCCGGGACTACCTGGGCCGGGCCGGAGCCCTGCTGGCGGCGGTAATGCTTGCCTTTTCACCCACGCTGCTCTACTTCAGCCGTTTCGGACGCAACGATATTCTGATGGCCTTCTGGGCGGCGGCGATCCTGGTCTTGATGTGGCGCTTTATTCACGAGGGCAAACACCGCTACCTGTATTTGGCGTCGGCCGTGCTGGCTTTCATGTTCGCCACCAAGGAGACCGCGTACATCGTGGTCCTGATCTTTGGGGCGATGATGTTTCTACCGGCGTTGCAGGACTTGGTCCCCTGGGCTTTGGGCCGGACCAAGTTTACCGAGATGGCCGGCCCGGCCGGGTTTCTGCTGCTGCTGGTTACTCTGACGCTACCCCAGTGGGCGCCCATGGCGTGCCTGGCTCAGGACGCGGTGGGCCTGACTCTGTGCAACGCGGAAGGGGTTACCGGTGGCCTGGTGGGTGCCCCCGACTGGGGCGGGTCCTTTGTGGCCTTGCCGGTCTACGCCGCCCCGTGGTGGTTCCATGGGCTGGCCGTCGCGTTACTGGCGGGTACCCTGACCTGGATGAGCACCAGGACTGGGAGGGGCTCCAATGGCCCCCGGTTGACGCCGCGCCGTCTGGTGACGGGAGTTGCCGTTCCCCTGGCGATGGTGGCGGCCACTCTGGTGGTGGTGTTTCGCCCGATCGACCAGGTCTGGTCTTTGGCTGAGGTCCCGGTATTGGACTTTATCGTCACCGGTGTGGTGGCCGGCTTTGCCGTAGGCACCTTGGCCGTGGCCAGGCACCCTTGGAGGCAGGCGGCGCTGCTGATAATCTTGCCGGCCCTGGCCGCCGTGGCCTACGCGTTCTGGTTTACCGGCGTGGTGAACGTGGATTCCATTGTCAACGGCGTGCTCCCCGGCGGTATCAACGTGGACGCCAGCGCCAACGCGGTGCCGGTGAACTTCCTGGTGGCGGGCGGGCTCTTGCTGGCTGCCATCGCCCTCTCCGTCTACTTTGGGGTGCTCTGGCTGGGTGGAAGGTGGTTGACCTGCGCCGGGATCTTCTACGCCATCTGGCTCACTCTGTACACGACCCTGTTCACCAACCTGGCCGGGGCTTTCAGCGGCGTGTGGCAAGGGATGGGGTACTGGTACGCCCAGCAGGATGTCGGCCGAGGGAACCAGCCCTGGTACTACTACTTCGTGGGCCTCTCGGTGTACGAGCTGCTGCCGGTAGTCTTCGGCGTGGCGGCGGCGGTGTACTTCGTGAAAAAGGGGGACGTATTGGGCCTGGCCCTGGCGTTCTGGGCGAGCTTGACCTTTATCGCCTACACCGTGGCCAGCGAAAAGATGCCCTGGCTTCTGGTCAACGTCTCTTTGCCCCTCATCTGGCTCTCCGCCAAATACCTGGGCGAGTTGGCCGAGCGGGTCCGGTGGCGGGACGCCCTGCGACGGGGACATGGGGTCCTGCTGATCCTGCCTCCCCTGGCGATGGTGGCGATGGTGTACCTGCTCTACAGCTATACCGACCCGGGAGAGCGGTTCTCGACTCCCCACTGGGCACTGGTGGCCAGCACTGCCCTGCTGGCATTGGCGGCGGCGTACCTGGTGAGGTTGGCCCAACCGGGCCGGGGGACGGCCCTGGCTGGCCTGGGACTGGCGGGCCTGCTGCTGGGTTTCGGCGCCATCGGCGCGGTGCGCGCCACCTACACCTACGACGACTCCAACCTGGAGTTGCTGGTCTACGCCCAGGGCAGCAAGGACCTTCGGGATACTTTCCAGGACCTCGACAGCCGGGCCTTCGCCAACCAGCCTACGCCGGGGGCCGTCAAGGTCGATTACGATCTCTGGTATCCCTTGCAGTGGTACGTCCGCCAGGAGGCGAAAGACGACACCTTGAGATACTTTAGTTTCCCCAAGAAGGAGGATAACAAGGACAAACCCCTCTGCGACGCCTTGCCGGATGAGCCCAACACGCCGATAGTGCTCCTCAGCGACGATCACGCCAACCACAACTGCGACGCCTACGCCGATTACGAGAAGGTCGGACCTTCCACGAACCTCCTGTGGTTCTACGAAGAGGCCTACCGCAGGCCGGGAGAGAACCGGCAAGCAGAAGGGCATCTATTTGGCCGGATTCCTGGCAAAGATCAAGTCACCAAAGACTTCCGGTACTTCAAGTCGGTCGCCGTCGACCGGGAGGCCTGGTTCGGCGCCCTGGACTACGTGATCTTCCGCAATCTCGACAACAACTGGTACGATTCCAAATACTACAGCTTCTTGCCTCCGTAGCCGGAAACGCCTTCTTCACATGCCGCTCCAGGTCTCACCAACCCGGTTCTCCGACGCTTCGGGACTCTCGCTCAGGCCTGCCACGGGGCCGGTACGCCGGCAAACGTTTCCCCGTGACGGCGCGAGCATCTGGGATGACCGCCCGGTTGCTGGATGGCGTCCTCACCCTCGTTCCCGCTCCCTGGTGCATTATCAGGAGACTTCTTCGGAACTTTGGCGGGCACCATCATGTAGGGGCGCAATATATTGCGCCCCTACTGACATCCATCCAGAAGCGGAGTCGCTGAACGTCTCTCCTGAAACTGTACTGGGGAGAGGGATGCCCTGGCGCAGCTTGGGTTGGGCGAGGGTAAAGGGCTCCGCGTCTGCCCGCATTTGCCTTGTGGAAGCCCGGCGGGCTCTCGTATACTGGAATCCCGGCTCCGGTACCGCGGCACCCTTCCGCGAAGGCGCCGGGAGGGGCTCCGAGCAGACACTCAGGTCTTCCCTCACCTTAACGCAGGATTTGGCACATTGCTGACCCGTAACTGGCAACTCTGGATCGGGCTGGGCGTGAGCATCGCCCTCTTGCTGGTCCTCGTCCTCCAGGTGGACCTGGGGGAGATGGCCGACTCCTTGGCCGACGCCAACTACGTCTACGTGATTCCGGCGATCGCACTGTATTTCGTGGCGGTCTATTTCCGGGCTCTACGTTGGCGGTTCCTGCTCTCCCCATTGCGCCTGTTTCCGGTTGGGCGGCTTTACCCGGTGGTGGTCATCGGCTACATGGCCAACAACCTGTTGCCGGCCCGGTTGGGGGAGTTGGTTCGCTCCTATTACCTGGCCCGGCGGGAACGGGTCAGCACCAGCTCCGCGCTGGCCACCGTGGCGGTGGAGCGGGTCTACGACGGGCTGACGCTCCTCGCCTTCGCCGCCTTGGCGGGTCCGGTACTCCTGCTGATGGGGGAGTTCGACGGTACCAGCGATACCTCTCGCGCCACCTGGATAGTCCTGGCCGGTCTCATCGTGGCCTTGTTTACCGGGGCCCTGGTCTTTCTCACGCTGCTGGCGACAACACCCCGGTTCATCGAATTCTTCTACCGGACACTGATCATCGTCCCGGCCCGGTTCCGGCCCAAGGTCCGGGCCCTGGTGGGCACCTTTGTCGACGGCCTGAGCGTCCTCAGTTCTCCCCGGAAGCACCTGGAGCTGTTCTTCCTCTCCCTGCCCATATGGCTCCTTGAGGGGACCATGTACTTCCTGATCGCCTATTCCTTCGGAATCGACGAGTACCTGGGCTCGGTGGGGGCGTTGATTCTTGCGATAGTCTTTCTCACGGCGACATCGAACCTGGTCACTGCCCTCCCCACCGCCATCGGCGGCATCGGCCCCTTCGAACTGGTAGCCCAGCAGACGTTGATGGCGATGGGGGTAGGAGCGTCAGTTGCCGGGGTCTACGCCGCCTTCGTGCATTTGGTGGCCCTGTGGCTTCCGGTCAACCTGGTGGGCCTGGCCATCCTGTGGAGGCAGAACATCTCGTTGAAAGGGCTGACCGGCCCGCCTCAGGAAGGGCCCACTGACCCGGAAACGGCGGCCAGGCACCCAGCAGGGGCCGGGCAATTCTCCACCCAGCCCGCGAAGGAAGACTTGACATGAGAGTCGGTATCATCGGTGGGGGCGCGGCCGGGCTGGCCGCGGCCTACGAACTGACCAAGCAGGGCCACTATGCCGAGGTGTTCGAGCAGGCCCCGTTTCTGGGCGGGCAGGCCTCCACCTTCGACGTCGGCGGCGGGCGGCTGGAGAAGGGCTACCACCACCTGTTTGTCAGCGACGTGGATATGACCGGCCTGATCCACGAGCTGGGGCTGGGAGAGAAGCTGGCCTGGTTGGAGTCTCAGGTGGGGCTGTACCACGACGGCAAGATCTGGAGCTTCAGTACCCCCACGGACCTGCTCCGGTTCAAGCCCTTATCTCTATTCCAGCGGCTTCGGGTGGGCTTCTGGACCTTTGTCCTGCAGAAGACCAAGAACTGGCGCAAATTCGAGGGTATCACCGCCGGAGACTGGATCGCCGGCCACATGGGGCGGCGGGCCTACGAGGTCATCTGGGAGCCGCTGTTGCGGGGCAAGTTCGGTGAATACCACGACCAGGTGAGCATGACCTGGCTATGGGGCAAGATCTACCTGCGGGTGGCATCCCGGGGCAAGGGACTGCAGAAGGAGCGCCTGGGCTATCCCATGGGCAGCTTTGGCGAGGTCATCGACACCCTGGGGGAACGGATCGTGGAGCAGGGTGGCGACGTCCACATCTCCGCCGGCGTGAAGCGGGTGGCCGTGGCGGACGGTGCCGCCGCCGGGCTGGAAGTGGTGCTGCCGGGCCAGGAGCCGGAGATCCGGGAATATGACGCCGTGATCGCCACTACCCCCTCCTACATCTTCACCCGGCTGGTGCCTCCCCTGCCGGACGACTACCGGGAAAAGCTGGAAGGCGTCAAGTACCTGTCGGCGGTTTTGATGGTGCTGGTGCTGGACCGGCAGCTATCTCCCAAGTACTGGATGAACATCGCCGACACCAGCGTGCCCTTTGTGGCCGTCATCGAGCACACCAACATCATCGACAAGTTGCTGTACGGGGGAAATCACATCGTCTACTTGAGCAACTACCCCAACCGGGACAGCGAACTCTACCGGAAGAGCGCCGAGGAGCTTCTGGAGGATTTTATCCCCCACCTGCGGAGGATCAACCCGGACTTTGACCGAACTTGGATACTGGAGTACCACCACCACCGTCTGGACGGCGCCCAGCCGATCATCGGGGTCAACTACGGCGAGCGCATTCCGGACCATCGGACGCCGTTCAAGAACCTGTACCTGGCGAACACCACCCAGATCTACCCGGAGGACCGGGGCACCAACTACTCGGTGCGCCTCGGCCGCCGGGTGGCCAGGATGGTCTTGGAGGACGCGGGGCAGGTTTAGCTGAATATCTACCTTGCTCTTGCAAAATCTGAGCCAGGGAGTAAAATCAGTTCGCGGCCATGAGGGTGCGACGCCAAGCATCCACCGGAACCGAGAGATTAACGATGAGCTACCGGGACGCGGCGCCCGAATGGGAATAACCCGCGGCCCGGTGACTCCGCGAAAAACAAACCCCAGGAGTTGAGCGTGCCGAAAGAGAACGCCGGATCGACCAACGCCCGTGAATCGCGCCGGAACTTCCTGACCAAGTTGGGACTGGGCGCGGCCGCCTTGGCCGCCGTAACGACGCCCCTCGCTTGGATGGGACGCCGCAAGAACGACGCCCCTGCCGAGATGACCATGGCGTTTCCGGGCGAAGATTCCATCTTTCACCCGGCCAGCGACCCCCGTCTGGATCCTCGCCGCCGGCAGGGCTAAGTAAGGCCTCGCCCGGTCCGGGGGCACTCGCCATCCGGGCCGAGGTTCAACAGGACATCCCCTCCCTTCCAGTCCGCTCCGCGCACCGTGGAACGGCTGATCCGGCCTAGGGGGTGGGACTGGATATAGCTCCAAGAAGGCTGCTCCGTGATTCCGGGGAAGAACCTTTCTCGGCGTAGGCCCGTGGATGGAAGGTGTTGGAGCATGCCACAAACCAGGCTTTCAGTTGGAAATGTTGATATCCTGGTCCTGCACGATGCCAAGTTGGCTTTGCCCCTGAACCAGACCCTTCCCCACGTTCCCCCTGAAGCATGGACCCCCTACCAGCATCAATACCCCGAAGGATTCGACGGGACCGACAGCCTGCGCGTTCATTTCGAGTGCTACCTGATCCGCTCCCAGGGCCGCACTATTCTGGTAGACACGGGTCTCGGCAGCAACGCTTCCAACCCGGGTACGGTCACTTCCCTCGCCGGTGGCCAGGACGGCCGCTTGATGGAGGAGTTTGGCTCCGCCGGGCTGCGGGCTGAGGACGTGGACACCGTGTTCCTCACCCGCCTGCACCCCGACCACGTGGGCTGGAACCTGACTCCCGGAAGCCCTGCTCCCGCCGCGACGTTTCCCAGGGCCCGGTACGTCGCCCACCAGGCCGATTGGGACATGTTCAAATCGCCCCAAGATGAGGAAATCTTCGGGTTCAAGTTTTGGGAAGAGACGATCGGCCCCCTGGAGGAATTAGGTGTCCTCGACCTCCTGACGGGAGAACACCCCCTGACCGGCGAGGTCACGGCCATCTCAACTCCCGGCCACACGCCGGGCTCCATGAGTTTGGCCATCGTTTCGGGAGGTGAGCGTGCCCTGATCATGGGCGACGTGTTCCACAGCCCAGCCCAGGTTACCGAAACCGATTGGGTTTTCAGTTTCGACTCGGACCCCGCCCTCGCTGTTCAGACCAGGGCGCGCCTGGTGGACCGGGCGGAGGCCGAGAATGCCGTGATGGCCATCTGCCACCACAGTGGGTTCGGACGAGTGGTGCGAGCCGAGGGGCGCCGGTACTGGCAGGTACTCTATCCTCCCGCCGCTAGCGCCGGCCGAACTCCCGGTCCATCTGGTAAGAGCTGAAGTGGAGCATGGTGGGGCGGCCGTGGGGGCAGGTGTGAGGGTTGTCGCTTGCCTCCAGCTGTTCCAACAGGGCGCCCATCTCGGCCTCGGTCAAAGACTTCCCGGCGCGAATGGCGCTGTGGCAGGCTATCGAGGCGGCCAGGACATCCTCCTGCTGGCGTAGCAGCCCCTCGAAGGCCACCATGTCCAGGACATTGACCAGCGATTGGGCCGGGTCCTGGCCGGTCAAGACGCTGGGCACGGACCGCAGCAGGTAGGCATTCTCCCCGAAGGACTCCACATCGAACCCGTACGACGCTAGGAACTCGGCGTTGCTCTTGAACACCCCGGCCTGCCCGGCCGTCAGCTCCACCGTCACGGGCTCCAGCAGCGGTTGCGACTGGGCGGTGCGCTCCGAGGCCCGCCTCCGAATCTGGTCGAACAACACCCGCTCGTGGGCGGCGTGCTGGTCCACCAGGAACATCCCCTCGGGTCCTTCGGCCACGATGTAGGTCAGTTTGACCTGGCCCACAACCTTGAGGGCCGGCAAGTCTTGCCGGGGCACAGCAGCGCCGGGGGGAGCGGGGTAGTCTTGCTGTTGGCCGGTAAAGGCGCCGCGGGGATAAAACGAGCCCATCCGCTCGGTTGAACCTGGCGAAGCCGGCCAAGGCGGCGCCAGGCCCGGCGGCCGGCCCGTGGGAGGGAATATTTGAGGGACGGGGGAGTCGGCCACCAGAGCGGCCCGTACCGCTCGCTGGAGCGTCGAGAATACCTTGCCTTCCCGGTGGAACCGGACCTCCCGCTTGGACGGGTGGGAGTTCACGTCCACCTCGGCATAGGGGATGTCCAGGTTGAGGGCCGCCAGGGGATAACGCCGGTCGGGCAGGAGCCCATGGTAGGCTTCCTCGATGGCGTAGGACAGCATGCGGCTGTTGATCCAACGCCGGTTGACGAAGAGGGTCATGTAGGTGCGATTGGCCCGGTGCAGGCTCGGTGGGCTGGCGAATCCTTCCACCCGGTAGCCGGTCTCCGGGTCTTCACCACTCACCTCCAGCATGGCTTCCGCCACCTCGGCGCCGTACAGCGCCAGCAAGGTCTCCCGGGGCCGGCCGTTGCCCGGAGTGGCCAGCGTCGAGCGGCCGTCTACGATCAACTGGAAGCGGATGGTGGGAAAGGCCAGGGCGTAGCGGGCGACCAACTCTTGGACCCTGGAAGTCTCGGTGGAGTTGGTCTTGAGGAATTTGCGCCGGGCCGGCATATTCCCGAAAAGATCGGAAACCTCGACCGAGGTGCCGGGCGGACACCCTTGAGTGCCGGACCGGACCTCCCGGCCCCACCGCAGCTCGACGTGGCGGCCCGCTTGGGCCTGCTGGGGGCGGGTGGTCATGGTCAAGCGGGATACGGCGGCGATACTGGGTAGGGCTTCACCCCGGAAGCCTAGCGTGGCCACGGCCTCCAGTTGCTCGACGGTATCCAGCTTGCTGGTGGCGTGCCGCTCGAAGGCTAGTTCCACCTCTGAGGCGTCGATGCCGTTGCCGTCATCGGTGACCCGGACCAACTCCACTCCGCCGGACTTGATCTCCACGATGATCTGGGAGGCCCCGGCGTCGATGGAGTTTTCCAGCAACTCCTTGACCACCGAAGCCGGCCGCTCCACAACCTCTCCGGCGGCGATCTTGATGGCCAGTTCCGGCGGCAGCACTTTGATGGGCATGGTAGAGCCTAGATCAGGGGGACGGTGGTGCCCTTCGCCCGGTATTGGCGTTCCTCGGAAGTGCCGGTTTGAATAAAGTCGCAGACGATCTTGTAGACCCGGTCCATTTCTTCATCGAAGTTGCGTTTGAAGAAGTAGGGCGGCACCCAGACTCCTCCAAAGGCGCCAACCACTTCAGGGTAATCGTCGATCACGAACTCCGGCTCGAAGGGGACCTTCAGTTCCGCCAGCCGCTCGTGAAAATGGTGGGTGGGCTTTTCATAAACACCGCTGGTAAATGGGCCCAGTTCGTGTTTCTCCACCACCTCCCAGCGCTCCCCCATGCCGGACCAGATGTATATCTCGTGGCCATCGCTTATCAGCTTTTCAAAGTTCTCTTTGGTACCGGGCCGGAGGCTGTCGTCCAGCCCCAGAATCGTGTAATCCACATCGAAAAAGATCTTCATATATGGGTATCTGCCTTCTTTCCTCGAAAAACGATTTGCAAATCCGTGGGTGATTATAACGCATAATCGCCGCCGATTACAGCATGAATAATTATGCACGAATCAACGGTTAAATTCCCCAGCCAAGCGCACCGGTTGGAATGGAGGGGCGCCGGGTCATCCGGTACCCTCCAGTGCGGCCTCGATTGACCTCAGGTTCGCTCCCACCACCAACCGCCCGCCGATGCGGGCCAGGGGCCGGCGGACCAACCGGGGCTCCTCGAGAATCAGCGCGAGCATCTCCTCCTCGGACAGCTCCCGGCCTGCCATGCCCTTCTGCTTCAAGCTGGGGCTGCGCCAGGCGAATAGCTGAGAGAAACCCACTTCAGAGGCCAGCTCCCGGACCTCACCCTCGGTGAACGGTTCCTTGAAGAAGTCCCGCTCGTCCAGCTCCAGGCCTTTTTGTAAGAGCAACTCTCTCACTTTGCGGCAGGACGATCAACGGGGCCACCAGTAGAACGCTACTTTATTACTCAAGAGGTACCTCGCACGAACATTTTAGGCTAACCGTGTGCATGTAAACGGTCCCTTTCCGTTGTTGGCAAACTAATTTACCGCTGTCAGGCTCGGGAGTTTCGACACCCATTTTCTTGTTGGCTATAATGGCGTTGTGTTGAGAATGCTGTTTGGGCGCATCGGGTATCCCATTCGAATCCACCTTACCGTATCGTTCGTGACGGCCAGCGCTTTGTTGTTTCTCGTGTTCGCTTCGGACAACACGTTGGACGATTTGGGGATGATGGATAACCGGACCGTCTATACACTGGGCTTCGGCCTTGGTCTGGTCTTCTCAAGCGCCGCCATTATTATTCGGTTCGGAGTTCATGCTATCCACTGGGGATTGATCGCTCACAGCCGAAGTACCGTCATCACTACCCGCCAAGAGGGCCTCCATCACCTAACTGAACCGCAAAAGGCAATCCTGAGACGCTTTATCATGATCGAATCGAAAACTCAAACCCTGCCATCGGGTGATGGTGCCGTTAAAGGGTTGAGATTCGCTCGAATCATTTATCGTTCCGCCGATGCCGTACCGAGCGACACCGTGGACCAAAGTTCTCCCATGTTTGACTATATCATCCATGATTGGGCTTGGGATTACATCAACAAACACCCTGAGATTCTGTAATGGGCGTCTGCCAGGCACAATCTCTTTGATGCGTCGAGGTGCAAGAGGGCATCCAGCCCCGCCAGGCGCCCCTCCCCTCGGTCCCCTCCTTGGTATGGAAGGGAAGCTGACGTTCCAGGACCTGGGCGGAAACTTGCGGCACACCTTGCCGCTTGGGCGTGTGCTGACCGCTGAGCGCTGACGGCTTACGATTTCTTGTGCGGCGCTGGAACCGGGTGGTAGAATTGTCCCGGTTAGGGGGCGTGTTGTGGACATAAGAAAAGCCGTCATTCCCGCCGCGGGTCTGGGTACCCGGTTCCTGCCCGTCACCAAGTCGGTCCCCAAAGAGCTTCTGCCCATCCTGGAAAAGCCGATGCTTCAGTACGTGGTGGAGGAAGCGGCAGAGGCTGGAATCGAGCAGGTCATAGTCGTCACTTCACCGGGCAAGGAATCCGTGGCCAGCTACTTCCACCCGGAGCCCGAGCTGGAGCACCACCTGGCCGCCTCCGGCGCCGTCGACCTGCTGGAAGGGGTGCGCCACGCCACCAGCCTGGTCCAGGTGTCCTTCGTCATCCAGGAGAAACCCCTGGGACTGGGCCATGCGGTGTTGATGGCGCGTGAAGCGGTGGCCGGGGAGCCCTTCGTGGTCATCCTGCCCGACGACATTGTCGTCCATAGCCCCGGCGTGGTTGCCCAGATGAAAGCGGTGGCCCAGAAGACCAGCGCCGGCGTGGTCGCCGTGGAAGAGATGCCCAGAGAAGTCATCGACAAGTATGGGGTGGTGGATGCCACCGAGGTGGAGGAACGGGTGTTTCGTATCCACGGGATGGTGGAGAAACCTCCTCGAGACGAGGCCCCTTCCAACCTGGCCGTCGTGGGCCGCTACGTGTTGACCCCCGAGATTTTTGACTGCCTGGAGCGCACCCCGCCGGGCGCCAAGGGCGAGATTCAGTTGACCGACGGGCTGCTTCTGCTGCTGGAGAGCCAGGAGCTATACGCCTACGAGTTCCTGGGACGCCGCTACGATGGAGGCAGCCCCCTGGGGCTGTTGCGGGCGTCCCTGGAGTTCGCCCTGGCCCGGGAGGACACCCGCGAGGCGGCCCGGACCCTGGTGCAGGATGTCCTGGAGCAAGCCCCTCCGGCGGTCCGGAAATCAGCAGAACGCAGCTAGGCAGGCGTGAATTTGACGACCCGAATAGATGAACACCTGGAAAACTTTCGCACCATCGAGTCCCAGATTCTCCAACTCCTCGACGGCATGGACTATTGCCTCGACTGGAAGCCCGATTCTTCCGCCTGGTCGGCTCGGCAAGTGGTGTACCATTTGCTGGAAACCCCTGAAGGCGGCCTACACCAGGTCCTTTGGGGCATGCTGTCCGGAGAGATGGCGGAATTTGACATTTGGGCCGACCTGGACAACCTGACCCCGGACCGGCTGGCCTACGACACCGAACAGTTGCGCGAGGATATCGGCGAGTTTTTCCGGGGGATGGCGGAAGTCCTCGGGACCGCCACCGACGACGACCTTGACACCAAGGCGATCCTGGCCCGGCATAGGGTGCGGGGCCGGGAAAATGAGCGCACCCTACAGGACTTGCTGGACGGGATCTTTGCCCATCACTGGGGGAGCCACCTGGACCAGATCAGGGAACTTCGAACCTCGCTTGGGATGTAGCCGCCTGCAACTTGCCTTTGGCACTCCCGGGACGCCGGTGATCAAAATACCGGTCCGGCCGGCTCAACGCGCCTGCTTATGGCGTTCATGCCAGTAGGCTTGAGCGAACTGTTTGGTGTATGATAAGAGGTGACCGTCTCGTAGGGCGGTCTCAAATAGCCGAGAAAGCCTGGGAGGGCGCTCCCGCGGGAAGCAAGCTCCTTCCGGTCCAGCAAACAAGGGGGGACCATGGCCGAGAGCAAGCCCAAGCGGGCGAAGCGAGAAGAGACGACCGAGGAATTCGTCAAGCGCATGAACCAGCAAGTGGTTGTGCGTAACGGGCTGAAGAAGCAACTTAAAGGGGCCCGCCGGTAACCTCCATGGCGCTTGACCGTTGTCGGCGCCTTGGAACTCCTCCTCTACCCCCCCCCGAAACAGTCTCCGCTTAGACTGCCCGCCCGTTCCAGGGCTAACGCACCGTCTTGCCAATAGCTTTGCATCGGCGAAAGTGTGCGACATTCCCGCCCACCTTCGCCGGGATGACGAACCGGGCATCAATCCATCTACGAGACACTAGCCTGGCCTGCTGTCCGGCGATATTCCCCCGTAGATGCTGGCCACACTGCCGCGCCCCAATGCCCCGAAACACGTCTCCGAAACCTCGCTCTGGCCACCGTTTAGCATCAAGCTTCTATGCGGTATACACGAGCGGCGGTGTCGTGGAACATGGCGGCGCGCTCCGTGGCCGAGTAGCCCTTCGACAGCCGTTTGAAGGCGTTGAATACCACGTTGTATGAGTAAGCCACTTTGTCGACCGGGAAGTTGCTTTCGAACATACACCGGTCGGGCCCGAACTGTTCGATGCAGTAGTTCAGGAGCGGCGACATCGTTCCGGCCAGCTCCTCCGACCCCACGGGGACCTCCCGCTTAGTCCAGTCGAAGCCGTACCGGGCTTGGCCAATGCCGCCCACCTTCATGACGATGTTGGGGCATTTGGCCACGGCGGCCACGCCCCGTCTCCACTCGGGAAACACCTCGTCGTCGCGGTTGGCGTAGGGGCCTATCCGGTGCAGTCCGCCGCTATGGTTCAGCACGATGGTGAGTTCGGGTATGGCGTTGGCGAAATCGGCCAACTCGCCCAGTTGGGGGAAATACATGAAGCCTTCCAGCAGGAACCCCATCTCCGCCAAGACCCGCGCGCCGGCCCGGTAGCCATCGGTGGCCAGGACGCCCTGTATTTCCCGGTCCGGCACCTCTGGGCTCGGGTCCCAGCCCGTCGAGTGGCGGATGCCGCGAAACCGATTGGGGCTGGCAGCCTGGAGTGCCTCAAGGACCGGGCGCACTCCGTCGCCCAGCTTCAAGTCGGCCCTGCCAATGATGGCGGCGGCGGCGCGGGCCGGTCCTTGAGCCCCGGTGGCGAATTCATCGGCCAGTTTCTGCACGAACTCCACCTCGCCCACCGAGTGCAACTCCTCGGGGCCATCGATGCGGTACTCGGACCGGGCCTCGATGAATACGGTGGAACGGACGTTATGGCCGCTGTTGATGTCGGCCGCCAGCTCCGCCGGCAGGTATTGCTGATAGGCCGCCGGCTCGGGCCGGTGCACCCAGAAGTGGTGATGGGGGTCGCAGATCGGAATCTCCGGCTCCAGGGTGGGCTCTTGGGTTAGAGCCAGCCAGTCATTGCCTACGAGTGGCATGGTGGCGCCTCCGCTACAGTATTTGGCGGTCGGATCATATCACAACCCAGGCGCGCTCCCGAGCCTCCGCTCCTGTTGCAGGAGCAGGTGGCAGTTGCGGCGATGGCCGGTCTAGCGGCCGGGACTGGCCTTCAGGGACAGGGAGATTCGCTTTCGGCCCAGATCCACCTCCAGCACGGTGACGTCGACCGGCTGCTGCAGCTGGACTATCTCCGACGGGTCGCGAACGAAACGGTCAGCGAGTTGGCTGATGTGAATGAGCCCGTCCTGGTGTACTCCAACGTCGACAAAGGCCCCGAAGGCGGTGATGTTGGTGACAATCCCGGGCAATCGCATACCCGGCGTGAGGTCCTCGATGCGCTGCACGCCTTGGTCGAAGCTGAAGGGCGCGAACTCCTGGCGCGGATCCCGGCCGGGCCGAGCCAGCTCATCCATAATGTCCGCCAGGGTCGGCATACCTACCTCTTCGCTGACATATTTCTTTGGATCGATCTTCTCCCGCAGTGAGGCGTCCCGCAGCAGGCTTTCCACCGAGCAGTTGGCGTCGCGAGACATGGCCTCGACGATGTGATAGCTCTCCGGGTGTACCGCGCTGGCGTCCAGGGGGTGTTCTCCCTCTCGGATGCGCAGAAAGCCCGCCGCTTGCTCGAAGGCTTTGGGTCCAAGGCGCGGGACCTTCTTGAGGGTTTCCCTCGACTTGAAGGGTCCGTTTTCGTCCCGGTACTTCACTATGGCCTGGGCCAAGCCGGGGCCCAGGCCCGACACATAGGCCAAGAGCTGCATGCTGGCGGTGTTCACCGCTACTCCCACGCGGTTGACGCAGCCCACGGCCACGTCGTCCAGACGGCCCCTCAAGGCTTTCTGGTCCACGTCGTGCTGGTATTGCCCTACGCCGATGGATTTGGGGTCGATCTTCACCAACTCGGCCAGGGGAGCCATGAGGCGGCGGCCAATGGACACCGCACCGCGAACCGTCAGGTCTTCATCCGGAAACTCGGCCCGGGCGACTTCTGAGGCCGAGTATATCGATGCACCGCTTTCGTTCACCATCACCACTGGAATCTGCGGCCCCAGCTCGATCGACCGCAGGAAAGCCTCCGTCTCTCTGCCGCCGGTGCCGTTGCCCACGGCGATGGCCTCTATCTCGAATTTCCAGCACAGGTCCTTGACAGTTTGCCCCGCTTGTTCCGCCCGCTGCTGGGCCAGCAGCGGGTAAATGGTCTCCCGGTGCAGCAGCTTTCCCTGCCGGTCCAGGCAGACCAGCTTGCAGCCCGTGCGGAAACCCGGGTCCAGGGCCAGCACGTTTTTTTCACCCAGTGGCGGCGCCAGCAACAACTGACGAAGATTGCTGGCAAACACCTGAATCGCCGTCTCGTCGGCTCGCTGCTTGATGACTTTGCGGGTCTCGGTCTCCATAGAGGGGGAAAGCAGCCGTTTGTAGCCGTCGTGGACCGCCAGCCTCATCTGCTGTGAAGACGGGCCGTCGCCTTTGACGAACCGGGCTTCCAGGCCGAGCAGGGCTTCTTCCTCCTCCGGCTGAACGCGGACCGTGAGCATCGACTCCCGCTCGCCACGGAGCATGGCCAGCAGCCGGTGGGACGTTACCGCGGCCACGGGCTCCCGCCAATCGTAATAGTCCCGGTACTTGATGGCTTGGTCCGGCGGACCGTCGGTTACCTTGGACACAATGATCCCTCGGGTAAGGAAGCGTTGCCGCATAGTAGCCCGCGCGGTGGTGTCCTCGCTGACCCACTCCGCCATGATGTCTCTGGCCCCGGTCAGGGCATCCCCGGCCGTTTCGACGCCCTTCGCCGGGTCGACATAACCGGCGGCCGCCCGCGGCGGGTCGGTCTCGTCCTGACGCCACAAGATTTCCGCCAGCGGCTCAAGACCCTTCTCCCGGGCAATGGTGGCCCGGGTGCGCCGCTTGGGACGGTAGGGCAGGTAAATGTCCTCCAGGACGGCCATGGTCTGGGCCGCGTTGATCCTTGCCGCCAGTTCCGGAGTGAGAAGCTCTCTCTCCTCCAGCGAGGCCAGAATGGCTTCCCGGCGCTGGTCCAGATCGCGGAGCTGTTCCAGGCGGTCCCGCACCTGGGTGACCTCCACCTCATCCAGGCTGTCGGTCGCCTCCTTGCGGTATCGGGCGATGAACGGCACGGTGGCGCCGCCATCCAGGAGGTTGGCGGCGGCCGCGATCCGCCGGGCAGCCACCCTCAATTCACCGGATATCTTCTCAACGTGGGTTTGCAGCATGTTCGTGTCGTTGGTCCCTTTTGGGTGGATTCCAGTTTGCCGGCTCGGGGCCTACCCGATGCTCCGTCGTCGTTCTACTAACTCTATTCTAACGCTGATTCAAAATCTCCTGCCTTGAGGAGACGGATGTTGGAAATCAGGGCATTGTCTCGAACCGGTCCCTCTAGTGTCCCCGCCGGTGCTTCGAGAATGGACGGGGCTTACCCGGCTTGGTCACCCTCACCGCTGATGGTTGCCTGGAATGCCAGGTCGACACGGGTAAGGCGGACGTGCTTTTCACCCTCATCCTAACCTTCTCCCGTCCGGGGAGAAGGAACGCGTGTCCTCCTCGCGGCGAGTGTTACCCATGTGCCCGGTTTGGACCGCTCGGCCTCCTCTCCCTCAGGGAGAGGATTGAGGTGAGGGCGGCGCGGGAATCGATGCCGGGTCTTTTCAACCTTCTCCGTGCCGCAACCAAGATGCCGGTTCCCAACATTGACAGAAAAATCGCGGGTCGGTAGGCTGGGAGCACCCGGCAAAGGAGGGCAGCCATGTTTACCCTGGAAGTACTCAATCCCGTCGCTCAGAGCGAGGGCGAAATCAAGGTGAGCGGAACCGCGCGCCGGCCCCGCTCCCTGGACGGCCTGACCCTGGGCCTGCTGTGGAACTCGAAGCGCGGTGGTGAAATTGCGCTGGTGAAGGCCGGCGAGCTGATCAGCAACCGGTTCAAAGACGTCAAGGTGATTCGCTACGACGGCTCCATGCCCTGCGATAAGGAACTGATGGAGAGAGCCAAGCAGGAGTGCGATGTATTCATCGGCTCCACCGGAGATTGAGGCTCTTGCACGTCGTGGATTGTCCACGACCTGGTCGTCATGGAGAAGGCGGGCAAGCCCAGCGTCGGCATCGTTTCCGTCGGCTTCGAGCGGGACGCCATGGCCACCGCCCGTGCCTTCGGCCTGCCCCAGTTCCGCTATGCGTTGTTCCCGGAGGTCCTCACCGGACTGACTCCCGAACGGATCAAGCGGGACACGGCCGACGCGGTGGACCGGATGGTGGAAGTCCTCACCACCGACGCCGGCGGCAACGGCAACACCACCGCGGCGAAGCCCAAGGCCACCGACCGGCTGAAGATAGACGCAACGGATTCCTACGATGCCTTCGAGAAGATGAACCGGCAGTTCCTGGAGCTTGAGTGGAGCGACGGCTTCCCCATCATACCCGCCACGCCGGAGAAGGTGGAGCGGATGCTGAAAGGCGCCACCCGAAGCGCCGAAGACGTGGTAACGGTGCTGGAGCCCGGGAACGGCCTGGCGACCGTGGAAAAGATCGCCATCAACGCGGTGATGGCCGGCTGTGAACCCGCCCACCTGCCGATTCTCATCGCCGCCTGCGAAGCTTATACAGGTCTGGGCGACCGGGTCCGAGCCATGGCCATGTCCACCAGTACCCACGCGCCGCTCATGGTCATCAACGGGCCCATCGGGAGGGAGATAGGCATCAATTCCAAGCGCTGTGCCATGGGGCCGGGCGCCCAGTCACGCCACAACATAGTCCTGGGCCGGGCGCTGCGGCTCATCATGATGAACGTTGGACACTGCTACCCCGGACACATGGACCTGGATACTATTGGGACGGCCCGCAAGTTCGGAATGTGTGTCGCGGAAAATGAGGAGGAGACCCCTTGGCAGCCTCTCCACGTGGAGAAGGGGTTTGATCAGGAAGAAAGCACCGTAACCCTCTTCGCCACCAGGGATGAGATAGATGTAAACGACCTGGATAACTGGACGCCGGAGGGAGTGCTCAACAGCATGGCTTTCTTCAGCGCCATCCCCGGTGGTGAATATCTGGACCAGGGTCACCCCGGATGGGACCCGTATTACAGGCTCTTGCTCATGTTCGGCCCGGAGCACGCCAACATTTGCGGCACGGCCGGTTGGTCGAAGAACGCGGTGCGGGAGTACGTCTACAACCGTTGCCGGACCAGCGCCCGGCGGCTGCTAAACAAGGTGCTTTGCACTCCGGATAAGATCAGGCCGCAGTGGGAATGGCTATTGAAGCTGTCAGAGTGGGAGCAGGACCAGATAATGTTGCCGGTAATGGGAAGCGCCAGTAACATTGAGATGGTTGTCGTGGGCGGCCCCGCCGGGAAGAACCTGATCTACCGGTGTATCGCGCCTCCCTCCACCGCCATCATAAAGGACCGGGCGTAGGCCCGGAGGGAGCGTTTCAGACGCCTGGGAGGCCGTTGGATGGCCTGGCCGGGCCGATCACAACCCAAGTTGGGAGAGGCCCCGCCGGTCCGTGTTTTCCATCTGACCACTCCCTCAAGACTTGGAGCGGCCTCGAAAACTGAGCCCTTCAGACCTAGCCTGCCGCGACGGGGGTATGCGCGATTCCCAGAAGAAAGGTACCTTGGCCCTACAGCGTTCGCCGGAGCACGAGGGCCAAAAGGGTCACTCTGAAACTCTCAAGGACAACTGGATTGGAGGTTGTCGTTCCCTTGGGATTCGACGAGGCGCGGATACCCGAGATTCTCGAATCAAAGGCTGGATGGATATCCAAACACCTGGGAAAGACCCCTACCGTAGAGAAGTTGCAGCGGCCCGAGTCGATCGATCTGAAATCCATTCAAGAGTGCTGGAAGGTTGAATACCTGGCGACTTCTGGAGGCGGCTTGACGGTCTATGAGGGCGGCGACGGCACTCTGGCGGTTGAGGGCGCCGTCGATGACCCACTCCGAGTTGCCGGAGCCCTGAACGAATGGCTGCAAGCAAAGGCCGGGAAGGTATTAGTTCCCTGGCTTCAAGAACTCAGCCGGGATTTGTCCATCCCTTTTGCCCGGGTCACCATCCGAAGGCAGAAGACCAGGTGGGGTAGTTGCTCGAAACAACGCTCCATCAACCTGAATCGAAATCTCCTGTTCTTTCCCCCGCAACTCGTTCGCTACGTCTTGGTGCACGAACTTTGCCACACCAAGCAGCTTGACCACTCCGAGAAGTTCTGGAGCCTCGTCGAAGGGTATGAGCCGGATGCCAGAAGGCGGCGCCGGGAAATTGAGACGGCAAGTGGCGAAATACCCCCCTGGGCTTAGGCCCTGCGACCGGCCTCGCCAACTCCCGATCTGACGTGAAACGTAGCGAGTGAGCCGCGTGCGGGCCGTAAGAGCGAGTGGACAGTCGATCACCCGTGGCGGGCATCAATCTTCGGCGTTGAGCTTAAGAAGCGACAGGAACGCCTCTTGGGGTATCTCCACCCGGCCCACCATCTTCAGCCGCTTCTTGCCTTCTTTCTGTTTCTCCAGCAGCTTGCGCTTGCGGGTGATGTCGCCGCCGTAGCACTTGGCCAGCACGTCCTTGCGCATGGCGCGCACCGTCTCCCGGGCGATTATGCGGCCGCCGATGGCCGCCTGAATCGGAACCTCGAAGAGCTGCCGGGGGATGGCCGACCGTAGTTTCTCGACCGCTGCCCGGCCTTGGCGGGCCGCCTGGCCGCGGTGCAAGATCATCGACAGCGCCTCCACCGGCACCTGGTTGATCAGGATATCCATCTTTACCAGGGGGGCGGCCTGGTAGCCTTTCAACGTGTAGTCCAGGGAGGCGTAGCCCTGGGTTCGCGACTTTAGCTGGTTGTAGAAATCGGCCAGCAACTCCACCAAGGGCATGGTGTATTCCATCACCACCCGCCCTTGATCCGGGCCGGTGATTTCTCCTTCCCCCGGTCCCTGTTGCCCCTGAATGTACTCCATCCGCTGGTATTCGGACCGGCGGGAGTGCATCAACTCCATGATGACTCCCACGTGCCGGTTGGGGGCGACGATGGTCAAATTCAGGATCGGCTCCCGGATCTCCTGTACTTCGGTGGGTGGCGGGAGTTTAGCCGGGCTGTCCACCAGGATGGTCTCCCCGTTGGTGAGCACCACCTGGTAGGCCACTCCGGGGGCGGTCAGGACCAGGTCCAGGTCGTACTCCCGTTCCAGTCTCTCCTGGACGATTTCCAGGTGCATCAGCCCCAGAAACCCGCAGCGAAAGCCGAAACCCAGGGCGACACTGCTCTCCGGTTCCATGGTCAGGGAGGCGTCGTTTAGCTGAAGCTTCTCCAACGCCGACCGCAGGTGGCCGTAGTCCTCGCCATCCGAGGGATAGAGCCCGGCAAAGACCATGGATTTAAGCTGTACGTAGCCGGGGAGGGATTCGCTGGCGGGCCGGCGGACTCCGGTTAGGGTATCGCCGACGCTGCACTCCCGGACATCCTTGAAGCCGGTGGCGATGTACCCCACCTGCCCGGTGTACAGCGTGTCCACCGGTGAAGGGAACGGGGCGAACACGCCCGTCTCCACTACCTCTGTCACGTTCCCCGAGGACATGACCTGAATCCGTTCGTTCTTCGATACTGAGCCGTCTGTCACGCGGATGTGGGCGATGATGCCCTTGTAGGGGTTGTAGACGGAGTCGAACACCAGGGCCCGCAGGGGCTGGTCTGTTTCGCCCTGGGGCGGCGGGATTCGGTCCACAACCGCGTCCAGGATATCTCTGGCGCCGGTGCCCTTTTTGGCCGAGACGAAGAGGACCTCATCTTCCTTGAACCCGAACACCTGGCGTAGCTCGGCGGCCACCCTCTGGGGCTCGGCCTGGGGAAGGTCCACCTTGTTGATGACCGGCACCAGGTCCAGGTCGTATTCCATGGCCAACAGGGTGTTGGCGATGGTCTGGGCTTCGATACCCTGGCTGGCATCCACCACCAGCAGGGCGCCCTCGCAGGCGGCCAGGGCCCGGGATACCTCATAGCTGAAGTCCACGTGGCCGGGGGTGTCGATGAGGTTGAGCTGGTACGTCTGCCCATCGGGGGCCCGATGGGACATGGTTACCGCCTTGCCCTTTATGGTGATGCCCCGTTCCCGCTCCAACTCCATCTGGTCCATGAACTGGGCCTTCATGTCCTGAGGGCGGACGGTGCCGGTGATTTCAAGGAAGCGGTCGGCTAGGGTCGACTTTCCGTGGTCGATATGGGCGATGATACAGAAATTGCGTATTTGCGATGGGTCCATGGCGGAGTGTTAGACCGGCCCGGAACCTTCCGTCCGGATACAAGCGGCCCAGTGGTCGGGCCGTACCTGCCGTAGCTCCGGCAGCACCTGGGAACACTCATCCGTTGCAACGGGACAGCGGGGGTGGAACACGCATCCACTGGGAGGGTTCAAGGGGCTGGGGACCTCACCGGTCAACAGGACCCTTTCCCTCTTCGAGTCGGCTATCGGGTCCGGAATGGGCACCGCGGAGAGCAGGGCCTTGGTGTAAGGGTGGGCAGGGTCGCGGTAAATGTCGTTCCTTCCCGCCAGTTCCACAATATGGCCCAGGTACATGACGCCCACGCGGTCGCTGATATGACGGACCACCGAAAGGTCGTGGGCAATGAACAGGTAGGTAAGGTTGAACCTTTCCTGCAAGTCCTCCAGCAGGTTGATGATCTGGGCTTGGATGGATACGTCCAGCGCCGACACGGGTTCGTCAGCTACGATGAAGTTGGGGCTCACCGAGAGGGCCCGCGCCACTCCGATACGCTGGCGTTGGCCGCCGCTAAACTCGTGGGGGAACCGGTCGGCCATGTAGGGGTTCAAGCCGACGTTTTGCAACAGGTCCGCCACCTTCTCCCGGTACTCGGCCTTGTTGCTCACCATCCGGTGTACCACCAGGGGTTCGCCGATTATGTTCCCGGCGGTCATGCGCGGGTTCAGGGAGCTGTAGGGGTCTTGGAAGATGACCTGCATCCGGCGCCGCATGCTTCGCAATTGCCGGCTGGAAAGCTCGGTCAACTCTTGGCCTTCGAAAAAGATCTGGCCCGCGGTGGGCCGGTACAGTTGGAGAATGCAACGGCCGGTGGTCGTCTTGCCGCAGCCGCTTTCTCCAACCAGCCCCAAGGTCTCACCACGATGGACGGCGAAGGAGATGTCGTCCACCGCCTTGATGTAGGCCGTGGATCTCTGGAACAGCATTCCCGACGAGACGGGGAAGTACATCTTGATGTTCTTGACATCGACGAGAACCTCACCGGTCGCGGTTGGTGACTGTTCGCTGGCTTGTGTGCCTGACAATGTGGTCATTGTTCACCGCTCTCCGTTTCCTGGTTGTCCGGTGGCGCGTTGGAGCAGGAAGCCGGCTAGGTGCCGTCGCCGTTGCTGGAAGGTTCCGCGCTGACGCCGGATAGCACGGCTTCAGTGCCCAACTCCTCGGGAACCCAGCAGGCGGAGACGTGGCCGTCGTTCACCTGCATCAACTCGGGGGGTTCCGTGGCGCATTTGTCGATGGCCCAACGGCACCGTTCCCGGAAGGAGCATCCCGGCGGCAGATTTATCAGGTCTGGAGGCTGGCCTTCAATTGGGTCCAGCCTGGCCCGGCGAGGCTGGTCCAGGCGGGGCACCGACCGGAGCAGCCCGACGGTGTAGGGGTGCCGCGGGTTGGAATAAATCTCCATCGCCGAACCCCGTTCGATGATCTTGCCCGCGTACATGATGTTCACCCGGTCGGCGTAGCGGGCCACCACGCCCAGGTTGTGGGTGATGACGATCAGGGCCACCCCGAACTCGGTGGTCAACGACTTCATCAACTCCAGGATCTGGGCCTGAATGGTCACGTCCAGGGCGGTGGTCGGCTCGTCGGCGATGATCAAGCGGGGGTTGCAGCTTAGGGCCATGGCGATCATTACCCGTTGCCGCATCCCGCCACTGAACTGGTGGGGATATTGTTTGACCCGCTTGTCCGGGTCGGGGATACCCACCCTGGCCAACAGGTTGACGCTCTCCTTTCGAGACTCCTCCCGGCTCATTCCCTTATGGAGTTGGAGTGTCTCGGTGAGCTGCTTTTCTATAGTAAGCACCGGGTTCAGCGAGGTCATGGGCTCCTGGAAAACCATAGACATCTTGCCGCCCCGGATACGGCGCATATCGTCCATTTCGATCTTGAGGATGTCCTCACCTTCGAACAGAACCTCGCCGTTCAAAATCTTACCCGGGGGATCGGGAATCAAACGCATCAGTGAGAGGGCGCTGACACTCTTGCCGCAACCGCTCTCTCCGACCAGGCCCAGGGTCTCGCCCTGCTCCAACTCGTAGGAAATCCCATCCACCGCCTTCACGACGCCTTCATAGGTGAAGAAGTAAGTCTTGAGGTCTTTCACATCTAGTAAAGTTACCAACCTACCTCCTTGGCTGATGGAATCAATCCTCAATCTACCTGCCCAAAATCGGGCCCATGTTCCCAGCGCATCTCAACCCGAAACTCCGGCGCCAGGTATCCTGGTGGGCAGCGGGAAACTCGAAATCCCGCGCCTGTTATCACTGTTGTCAGATGATTCGAAGTCCTGTGCCGGCCGATTGCCTGTGTATTCTATCGTACTTGTTGAAACGAAGATACCCCGTCGAGTGGCGGAGATCATACCACACTGCCCCAAGCGTTTCTCCCCGATACGGTCAAAACTGCGGACAGTATAAACTATGTGCCAGCTAGGGCCAAGTCCATTGTGGTAGTTCAGAGATAATGACACCGGGTAACAGTTCAGTGAAGATGTCACCCCATGAGAAGGGAGATAGTTTCATTCAATGCGAGGGAGCAATAGCGAGCGATGGTGTCGAGCCGGGTAGAAGGAGATTTGACGGGAAGGGGCGGTCCGGCGAATACATCTTCGGGGAACGGTAGTGGCGGACGGCGAAGCACCCAGATGTGGACTCGAAGGTCCGTTCGAACAGGCGGAGGCCAAGGCTGCCCCCGACGCCTGCTTCCACTTCCACAGTACCCTGCGGCCCACCAGGCAGGGAGCCAACCTGCTGATGCAGCACGGTTGGAGGATATGGGAGCCTCACGTTGCCTTTCGTAGAGATGTCAGCCTGTCCCGTGGGACATCCCGGTCTGACGCTGGCCGTCCACCAGGAAACCGACCGGTTCCTCGATGGCTATGCCTTCGGTGGACTTGAGGAGAGGGATCGGCCTCCATTCGCACCGGCGCGCTCTTTTCCTTGGGGATAGGTCCTCGGGAACATCCCTGCTCCTGGGCCGATTTCCGGTCCTTCCAGTCCCTCGCGGCGGCTGGGAAAGAGGTCCGAGGTTCCGGGCGGGCCTCGGGACAGCATGTTGGTCTCGCTCCCATAGCCCTGTGACGCCCAGGGCTGTCCCAGGCCTATCCCCGATTCACTAAGAGGCTACTGGGGGGCAGGTAGCTCCCGGCCGTTTATGCCAGACCTTCATGGCTGAGAAGGGGACGGCCTGCTCGATGGCCGGTTTCGGAAACCGTCTGCGATCCGCTCCACGTTGAGGGAGAGGATTACAAGAGCGTAGGAAATGCTGATTCCGCTGAGTACAAAACCTATGAACGTCCACTCGGACCAAACCATATTGAGAATTTCTCCAAAATATAATATTTATACCAATATGATGCCAGATCAAACCCCTGCGCTTCCATGGAGTCAGCACCCGGACCCTGTTAAGATTCTTGAGAATTCTTGGAACAGGCACAGTTGGTCACGTAAAAAGGTGGATAACCGTGGCAACGGAGCGAAATCCCCATATCATTCGCCATAGCCCTGTGGCTCTCGAAGCCGGCGGGCCTCACAAGTACCGGAGGAACCGAGACGAAGCTGGACGGGTCCGGCGGGAATGCCTGGGGTGGGTTTCTGACGGGGTGCCGCCCGTTGAGCATGGAGTATTCAAGAACCGAACGTAGAGTCAAGGCCAAATTCGCAAAGGTCTGAGTAGCTTCCGCCAAACGCAAAGACTGCTCTGAGCCCAAAATCCTGGAGCGCATCCCGGTTGACAATGTCCCAAAGTAGCCCAGTATTGCTCGGGCAAGTGACGGCAACCCGTGCATCGATAACCCCCCCTGCCAAACTCCGTCCAAACCCGATGCCATTGGACAGTGAGGTGGACCCGGAAATTCGGACAGGTAGCTAAGCGAGAATCTTGCTCCTAGAATCAGATCAGCTGTAAAGGAGGAGCGGGACATGTCACAAGGACGAAGGAAACACCGAGCGTCGTTCAAGGCCAGGGTTGCCTTGGTGACCTTCCCCCGAAGTTAGTATCGCTGGTTAGTAGAGTCCGACTGCTGCCTCAGCATACTCCCTCGGCGATCTGCCGTTCAACGAGCTGTGGGGCCTGACCTCGTTGTAGTCCACCCGCCAGTCCTCGATGATCTCCCT
>JASMCQ010000032.1 GCA_030753265.1 Dehalococcoidia bacterium | reverse complement strand
GGGGCTGAACCCGGTGGTGGGGCTCATGGATACGCCGTAGCCGTGGGTGTACTGCAGTTTTCGGTTTACCCAATTCTGCGCGTCCGGCGGCAGGTTCTGCGAGTCCAGTTCCCTGGCCCCCACCAGCACCTGGCGCAGCCGGCCGTCCACCACGTAGCGGTCCGAGTCCAGGTCGAGAAACCGGTAGTACAGCTCCATGAACTGGAGCTGATTGTAGGCGTCCAGCAATGGCTGAGGGTCCCACAACCGAATGTTGTCCAGGGTGGCCCGGTTGTCCCGTAACGCCAGGGCGTCCAGCGTGCCGGTTGCCGGGTAGGGGACCGGGTCAACCAACTCCAACTGATAGGCGGCACGGGTCGCTTCCAGGTTGCGGAGGATGTAGGGAAGCTCCCGTGTGAACTCGTCGGGCTCCACCTGGAATCGCTGGAACAGGGCCGGGTAGGCCAAGTCCGCCAGCAGCACCACGATAACCCACAGGCTGAAGGCGCCGGCCATCAAACGGAGGCCGCCGAAGTAGTTGCTGACGCCGAAGCCGACTGCCCCCAGGATGCCGATGCTGGTCAAGAGCCACAGGACGGGGATGCGGGCGTGGACATCGGTGTAGGTGGCGCCGAAAACCACCCCTTTGCCCGAGAGCACCAGCTCGTACACGTCCAGCGCGTGGCCGGCGGCGATACTCAGCATCAGCAGCAAACCCATAACCGCCGCATGCTTCATCATCCGGGGAGCCAGGACCAACCCGAGGCCGCGCAGGCCGTATCGCGAGCTATACAGGGCCAGGCAGGTCACGATGGTGACGATGAGCAGCCCCATGGTCCAGCCCTGGATGAAGTTAAGCAGGCGGAGCGTCACCACGTAGAAGGAGATGTCCAGGCCAAACTGGGGATCGGTGGCGTTGAAGGGCGCCCTGTTGAAGTAAAGTAGGAAAGTCTCCCAGCGCCCGGACGCAACCGCGCCGAATATGGGAGCGGCGATCAACACGGTGAGACCGGCGGTTCCGAATATCAGCGCCCGTAGCGACCGGACCACATCGTCTTTCAAGATGCGTGTCGAGGGCCCCCGGGAGAAGCGGACCGCCAGATACATGTTCCCGGAAAGGAAGGCCGCAGCCGCCAGGGCGCCGCCCAGGAAGAGCCACGCCTTCAGGATCAGGAGCTTGGTGTAGACGCTGAGAAGACCCAGCCGGTCGAACCACAGCCAGTCGGTGTATACGGCGCGGACCCACCACAGGCTTAAGACCAGCAAGACCAGGGCGACGAGGGCCAGAGCCCAGCGGCGAGCCAGGCGGAGCTGGGCCGCGGAAATACCGGGAACCCCTGGACTTGGGGTTATTTCAGCGTCGTCGGTGAGTTCGTAGCTCATGGCCGATCGCCACCGTCGCCCCCAAAGTTACCGGACTCGACGGCCAAGCTCCGCGAGGCGTAAATCCCCCTTGGTCCTCCTTTTGGAAAGGAGGATATCGAAGGGTTTGAATCGACCGGGCAGCCGTCAAGCATGCTTGGCCCCTCTGAATAAAGGGTGGGTTCGGGGTGTCACCCACCCTTTCTATCCTATCTCGCCTGGGGGACACGAAGAGGTGTAGGGGCGGGTTTCAACCCCCTCGAACGGCGGCATTCAAGCCCTCGTGCGCGATGGCAGAACGCATCTCCTGAGCCAGCGCTAGGCGGTAATGGTGGTGCCGGAGGCAACCCCCCGGACGCATTCCAGCAACGCCTCCGGCCTCCGGCCGTCGATGATGTCGGCTACAGGCGAACGCTCCAGGGCCCGAAGGCAAGCGGCTAGCTTGGGAATCATGCCGCTGCCAACCACCCCGGATCGGGCAAGGATGCTGGCCCGGCGCCGGTCCAGCCGTCGGATCACCCGGTTGTTGCCGTCCAGGATTCCTTCCACGTCCGTCAGGAAGATCAGGCGTTCCGCGCCCAGGGCATGGGCCAACTCCCCGGCCACGGTGTCGCCGTTGATGTTGAGGGGCGCCCCGGAATGCTCCGACCCGTCCTGGCGATGGCTGGCCAGGGGGGCCACCAGGGGGATGTACCCGCTGTCCAGGATCGCCTGCAACGGCTCGCCGTCGACCTTGGAAATCTCGCCAACGAACCCCAATTCGGGATTGGCGATGTGGGCCTCCAGCATGCCGCCGTCGATGCCGCTGATGCCGATGGCGCGGCCGCCCAGATGATGGACCCGCGCGACCAGCTCCTTGTTGATCAATCCGGTCAGCACCGCCACGACTATTTCCAGGCTCGGCTCGTCGGTGACCCGCAGGCCGCCAACGAAGCGCGGCCGTAGACCCTGGCGCTGCATCCACTGGGAGATTACCGGGCCCCCGCCGTGGACCACCACCAGGGCAACTCCCTCCTGCTGAAGGGTTACCAGGTCCTTCAGGCTGGTGTCTTGATTGCTCAGGGTGCTGCCCCCGATTTTCACGACTATCGGTGGGCCAGGCATTCCACCTCCCAATTAGCGAAGGTGAAATGTGCGGTCAAATGTTGCCCAGGTGAATAAAGCATAGTCGCGGAATGAGCCAAGGGAATAGACAGCAGGTTAGCTGTGCAATGGAGAGTAGCGGCCGGCACTGCCTTCCGGAAGGCCAAGGTGCGCCCGGCTCAGGTGGAATACGCGCTGTTGATCATCACGTACTGCTCGGTGAGATCACATCCCCAGGCGGTGGCCTGGCCGTCTCCCAGGTTGAGGTTCAGCTTGAAGGTCACCTCGGACCCGCGCATCAACACCACCACCGCGTCCCGGTGGAAGGGGATCTGCTTGCCCTCCTGCATGATGCAGACCCCGTTGATGTACAGATCGATCTTATCCTCGGTGACGGCGGCGGCGCTTCGGCCCAGGGCGGCCAGCACCCTTCCCCAGTTGGGGTCGGCCCCAAAGACCGCCGATTTTACCAGGCTGGAAGAGGCGATGGTGCGGGCCGCTTTGCGGGCGTCCGGTATATCCTTGGCCCCCGTCACTTCGACCACGATGAGCCGGGTCGCTCCCTCGCCGTCGCGGGCCATCTCCCTTGTTAAGTGAACACAGACCTCCGTCAGGGCGCCCTTGAAGGTCGCCGCGTCGGGTGAACCCGCGGTAATCGGCCGGTTGGCCGCCAGCCCGTTGGCCAGTACCAGCAGGGTGTCATTGGTGCTGGTGTCACCATCTATGGTCAGCATGTTGAACGAGGCGTCGGCCACCTCGCGTAGCGTGTCCTGCAAGAAATCCCTATCAACGGCAGCATCGGTGGTTATGAAGGCCAGCATGGTGGCCATGTTGGGATGGATCATCCCGGAGCCCTTGGTGACTCCGCCCATGCGGACCTGCTTGCCGTCGAGTGTGAAGGTAACCGCCACTTCTTTGGGCCGGGTATCGGTGGTCATCATGGCCCGAGCCAACTGCGAACCACCGTGCTGGGAAAGCTCGATGGTTTGGATGCCGTCGCGAATCAGGGACATGGGGAGTTCCACGCCGATGATGCCGGTGCTGCAGACCAACACCTCTCTCCGCTGTACCCCAAGCCGCTCGGCGGCCAGGCCTGTCATCTCCTCGGCGTCTTTGTAACCCTGCTCGCCGACGCAGGTGTTGGCGATGCCCGCGTTGACCACCAGCCCCCGTACCGGCCCCTTGACAAGGTGATCTTGGGTCACGTTGACCGACGGCGACTTTATGGTGCTGGTGGTGAAAACACCGGCGGCGACGCAGGGGGCTTCGGAGAGAAGCAGGCTCAGGTCCAGCTTGTCTTCAGCGTAGGTCTTCAGCCCGGCGTAGGTGGCCCCGGCGAGGAAGCCCTGGACGCTGGTTACCGTCCCGCCCTCCAGGAAGTCGATCGCACCTGCCATGGGAACCTTTCCTTACTAGTCACGCTAGTCACGAATTCTGGAATCGCGCCGGCTAGGAGTATATCACAGCGGCCAGCCGCCTTAAAGCGACGCCGGACCCTGGCCGTGGCTCAACGACGGCGGGTCCCCGGAGGCAACCACGGTGGACTTGCTCATTCCGCTCACCCTATAATCGTTACGAGAGATCGTTGTTATTGGAGATTGTTGATCCCATGGTTGATTTAAGGCCCTTCCGTGGCTGGAGATATGACCCGGACGTCGTTGGGGACCCGGCTTCGGTCCTCAGCCCGCCCTACGACATGGTAACTCCGGAGCTTCAAGATTCGCTGCGCCGGCGCAGCCCCTACAACGTGGTGCACCTGGAAGCGGGAGAAGGACTGGATTGGGCCTCCCCGGCCGAGGGCCAGTACTCGAGTGCCGCCGCCCTGTTCGAACAGTGGACCGGGCAGGGGGTGTTGCGGCGGGACCAGGAGCCGGGCTTTTACCTGCAAAGGCACCGGTTTCAGGACCAGGGGCGGCAACGGACCCGCCTGGGATTGACCGCCTGTGTCCGGCTGGAAGGGTACGAGAGCAGGCAGGTGCTGCCCCACGAGTACACCGAGGAGCTGCCGATTCAAGACCGTGTGTCGCTAATGGAAAAATGCGACGCCAATTTCAGCCCCATCATGAGCCTGTACCGCGACACCGCGGCGGAGCTGGCCCCGGTGTTCCAGGAGGTCATGTCCGGCGCCCCGGTTCTGGACGCGCGGGACGAGTCGGAGCAGGAGTTCGCGCTCTGGCGAATCGCCGGCCCCGAGATCAAGGCGTCCATCAGCCGGTTCTTCTCGGACCGGCCCGTGTTTCTCGCCGATGGGCACCACCGGTACGAGGCGGCCCTGAAGTTCGCGCAGCTGCACCGGGAGCGGGAAAAGGGCCCGGCCCAGCCCGGCGCGGCCTACAACTTCATCATGATGACCCTGATCGGCTTCGACGATCCGGGCCTGTCGGTGCTGCCGTATCACCGCCTGGTCGGGGGACTTCCCCCGGACCGGTTGAAACAGGTCCAAGAAAGGCTCCACCGGACGTTCGAGTTCCAGCCCCTCGCTTTGGCCGGGGACCAGCGGGCCGATAGGCTGGCGGAAGAGGTGGCTCAGCACGGCCGCGACCGGCACGCAGTGGGACTGGTGGGGCCGGAGGCCGAAGGCCCGTTCCTCCTGACCTTGCGGGAGGGCGTCAACTGGACTCAGTGGGGGCCACAGGCCGTGTCTGAAGCCTGGATTCTGGAGGAGCATGTGCTGAGGCCGGTCCTTGGCGACGCCACCCTGGACCACCTGGGCTACATCCACGACCCCGCCGATGCGCTGGAGCAGGTCGCCTCCGGCGCCCGGCAGATGGCCTTCTTGCTCAAGCCGTTTCCGATGGACCAGTTCGAGGCGATCGTTGGCGAAGGCCACCGGCTGCCGCGGAAGTCCACGTTCTTCTACCCTAAGTTACCAACGGGGCTGGTGATCAACCAGCTTCGGGGCACTTTGTTCTGAGTTCCGCTTGGAGGACCTTTTTGCAAGAACCCGGATTCAGGGACAGCGAAGGGGCCTCAGCCTAGCGGGAGCTGAAACCGACCTTGGGCAGCACCACCTTGAGGGCCTTCAGCACCTCTTCGATATCCTCGCGAGATACGGACCCCAGGTGCCCGATGCGGAAGATGTGCCCGGTGAGTTTACCCTGCCCGCCGGCCAACACGACATTTTCCTCGGTTCGCATCATGCCCATGAATTTGGAGCTGTCCACGCTCTCGGGAATCTTGATGGCGGTAACCGTGTTGGAGGCGTAGGCTTCGTCCCGGGCCAGTAGCTCCAGCCCCAGGTCCTTGACCCCGTCCCGGGTGAACTGGCCGATGTCAGCGTGGCGCTGGAACACGTTTTCCATCCCCTCGGCCAGCAGCTTATCCAGGGCGAGGGACAGGCCATACAGGGTGGACAGGTTGGGGGTCCACGGTGTCTGGCCCCTTTCCAGGTAGCTCTGGGCCGCCTTGAGGTCGAAGTAAAACCGGGGCATGGCGGCCGTCTCCTGGGCCTTCCAGCCGGCAGCGCTGACGCTGATGAAGGACAAGCCCGGCGGGATCATGAATCCCTTCTGAGACGCGGTCCCGACCATGTCGCAGTTCCAGCCATCCACCAGCACGGGAACGCAGCCCAGACTGCTGACTGCATCCACCAGCAGCAGCTTATCGAACTCGCCTTTGACCACCTGGGCTATGGCGTCCAGCGGGTGGGTTACCCCGGTGGAGGTCTCGTTGTGGGTTATGATCACGGCCTTGATGTCCGGGCTGGCGCGCAAAGCCTGGCGGACTGAGTCCGGGTCGACGGCGGCGCCCCATTCAAAATCCAGGTGCTGCACCTCGGCTCCGTAGGCCCGGGCTAGATCGGTGTAACGGTTTCCGAAGGCCCCGGCGGTGGCTGAGAGCACCTTGTCACCCGGGGAGAGGGTGTTGACGATCGAGGCCTCCAACGCCCCGGTCCCCGACGCGGTCAGAATGTACAGGTCGTTCTTGGTCAGGAACACCTGCTTGAGCTGCTCCGTGGCCCGGGTGATCAGGTCCAAGAACTCGGGGCCTCGGTGGTTGATCATGGGATTGGTCATCGCTTCCATTATGTCGTCCGGCACGGGTGTGGGTCCTGGGGTCCTGAGGTTTTGCCTGGAAAGTCTTAGCATGCCTTCTCCGCTCCTCCGCTGATGCCATTCCCTGCCACTTGTTCAATTGGCCCATGGGGTCCAGTGAGATACTTCCCAGTCTGCCCCGCCGCCATTTTGAACCTAAGCCGGTCCTGGGGGGGCCCGGTCCGGTTCTGGCCAAGGGAAGGGGTTCGCCACCGGTACCAGGCAAGAAAATTATAGCATCTGGCCCTACTGCCCGCCATGGAGAGAACCGCCCTCACCCAGCCTCAGACTGCTTCAGAGGCATCCCTCTCCCATTGGGAGAGGGAACGAGGGTGAGGGCGTAGGCTGCGCTGAAATGCGCGGCCCCGCCGGCGCCGAGGGTCGCTATCATCCGGCAAGGATGGTATGGGACGGATAGCATGGGGATGTTATAATGTGCCCGCTATGGCCGATGCAGAGTTTTTGACCACAGTTCCCATCTTCTCAAACCTGAATCCGGAACAGCTTCTGCCCCTGATCGGCAAATTGCACCGGCGCCGCTACCAGCGGGGCGAGGTCATCTTCCATCAGGACGACCCGGCAGACCGGTTACACATAATTGTCCAAGGCAAGGTGCGGATATCAATCGCCTCCGAAGACGGCCGGGAGAAGGACATCGCACTGCTTCAGCAGGGAGAGTGCTTCGGCGAAATGGCGCTGCTGGACGGGTCGCCGCGCTCGGCGACGGCCTCGGCGATGGAGGCCTTGGAGACCCTGACTCTATTCCGGGAAGACTTCCTGGAGTTCCTCGACAAGCACCCTGAGGTGGCCGTGGATACCACCGGCTTGCTGACCCGCCGGCTGCGCAGCGTGAACCAGATGCTGGGTGACCTCGCTTTCCTGGACGTGCCCACCCGGGTCGCCAAACAGCTTCTGGAGATGGCGGAGACCTCCGCCGGTGACGCCGAGTGGCAGGGTCCCATCGAGTTGACCCTGGGCCAGGAAGAGCTGGCCCGGCTGGTTGGGGCCAGCCGGGAGACCGTCAGCCGGGTGCTCAACGGCTACCGCCGCCAGGGCATCCTGCTAACCTCCCATCGCCGCATCACCATCAAAGACCGGCCTGCCCTGGAGCGGATGGCGTACGTCTAGGAGGATGGCCCGCTGGCCCGGAAAGTCTCGATAAGAAGAACAGGAGGCCACCAATGACTCTCTCCATCGACAGAGAACATACAGCACTGCTGGCCATGGATTTCGAGAACGACATCGTACACGAGAACGGGGCCTTCAAGGATTTAGGCTTCGCCCAGATGGTGAAGCAGAACGACGTGCTGGGCAAGACCGCCCGGTTGCTAGACGCCGCCCGCGGAGCCGGCGTGAAGGTGATCTACGCCTCGGTAAAGTTCCGCTCGGGCTACCCGGAGAGACCCCAGAACGCGGGTATGTTCCAGGCGGTGGTCGGGGCCAACGCCCTGGTGGAGGGCACCTGGGGCTCGACGATTCATGAGGCGGTAACTCCCAAAGAGGGTGAGCCGGTGGTGAGCAAGCGGGGCATTAGCGCCTTTACTGGTTCGGACCTTGCCGCCTTGCTGACCACCGGGGGCATCACCACCCTGCTGCTCACCGGGGTGGCCACCAACTTCGTGGTGGAGGGTACCGCCCGGGAGGCGGTGGACCGGGGCTACAACGTGGTGATCGTCGGGGATTGCTGCGCCTCGGCATCCCAGGAGGTCCACGATTCGGCCTTGACCTCGACGCTTCCGTTTCTGACCACCATTTCCAACTCGGAAGAGGTGTTGGCGGCCCTGAACTAGCCGCTCCAAAGGGCGGCGCGTGGCCCGCCCCATGCTATAATTTCGCCATGACTACAGGCACCGATCTCCTCGATGGACTGAACCCCGCCCAGAAAGAAGCCGTCCAGACCACCGAAGGCCCCCTGCTGATCGTGGCCGGGCCGGGCAGCGGCAAAACCCGGGTAATCACCCACCGCATCGCTTACCTGGTGCGGGTCTGCGGTGTCAGCCCCTACCGTATCGCGGCGGTAACCTTCACCAACAAAGCGGCCCGGGCGATGAAGGACCGCCTGCATCGATTGGTGGGCCCCGGCGGTGATGGGCTCAGCGTGGGCACCTTTCACGCATTTTGCGCCCAAATGCTCCGCCGGGACGGCGCCTACTTGGGCATCTCGCCCAGTTACAGCATCTACGACGCCGAAGATCAGCTTTCGGTTATCAAGCAGTCGATGGAACTGGCCGAACTCGACCCCAAAAGGTATCCTCCTCAGGCGGTCCGGAGCGTCATCTCCCGGGCCAAGAGTATCCTCCTTGACTCCCAAGGACTCGCCCGGCGTAGCCAAGACTACTTCGAGGAGTGTTGCGCCCGGGTCTACCATTACTACGAAGAGCTACTGACCCGGAACAACGGCCTCGACTTCGACGACCTGCTCATGCGGGCGGTCCAGTTGCTCCAAAACCACCAGGAGGTGCGGGAAAACTACCAGCGCCGTTACCTCCACCTGATGGTGGACGAGTTCCAGGACACCAACGTGGCCCAATACCAGCTGGCCCGGCTGCTGGCTGGTGAGCATCGGAACATCTGCGTGGTGGGCGATCCCGACCAGTCCATCTACTCCTGGCGCAGCGCCGACATCCGCAACATCCTCAGCTTTCAGCAGGACTACCCCGACGCCATCACCATCGCCCTGGAGCAGAACTACCGCTCGACTAGCACCATTCTGGACGCGGCCAAGCACTTGATCTCGGCCAACGGGATGCGGCTGCATAAAGACCTGTTCACCGATAATCAGCAAGGGGTGCCGGTGGACGTGCAGGAGGCCTACGACGAGAACGAAGAGGCCTCCCGGGTCGTCGGCGAGGTGATCCGCCTGGTCCGCGAAGAGAAGTTTCAGCCTGGCGACTGCGCGGTCATGTACCGGGTCAATGCCCAGTCCCGCGCCCTTGAGGAGGCCTGTCTCCAGCGGGGGATGAAGTACCGGCTGGTGGGCGGCGTCCGTTTCTACCACCGGCGTGAGGTCAAGGACCTGATAACCTACCTTCGCGTGCTCTACAACCCCGCGGATGAGGTCAGCCTGGCCCGGGTGACCGGGGTGCCGCCTCGCGGCATCGGCGCCAAGACGCTGCAGACCCTGTCCCACTGGTCGCAGCGGGAAGGCATCTCCCTGTTCGCCGCCATGCAGAGGGTTGCCGCACCCCGGCCGGCGGGGGAGCCGCCCCCCGTCTCCATGACGCCTCGGGCCGTCAACGCCATCACCGGCTTCGTCACCTTGATCGAAGGCCTGGTAACCCAGACCACTAAACTCCCGATAGTGGACCTCATCGACCGGGTCCTGGAGGATAGCGGTCTGCGCCGGTTCATCCAGAACGGCGAAGACCGGTCCGACGAGCGCTGGGAGAACATCCAGGAGTTTCGAAGGACCGCCCAGGAACTCAACGCCGAAACACCACCCGACGGCCTGGGCAGCCTCCTGGAGCGGGTCTCCCTCGTAGCCGACGTGGACAGCTATGAAGAATCCGAAGAATCGATGACGCTGATTACCCTGCATCAGGCCAAAGGGCTGGAGTTCCCGGTGGTGTTCATCGTCGGGATGGAGGAAGGGCTTCTGCCCCACAGCCGGTCGATGGACAACGAGCAGCAGCTTGAGGAGGAGCGCCGCCTGTGCTACGTGGGCATCACCCGCGCCGAGCGTCGCCTCTACCTGCTGCGAGCTTTCCGCCGGGGATTCATGGGCGGCAGGCCCACCATCGCTTCCCGGTTCCTGCGCGACATTCCCGAGTACCTGCTGGCCGCAGGCCGGGCGCCGGCCGCCCCCGCCTCGACCCCGGCGCCGAGACGGTCTGCCTGGAGTGATTGGGGATCGGAATCCGCCGCTCCGCCCGCCACCGCACCGGCTCGGCTCAGGCTTCAGGTCGGCGATCTGGTCCGCCATACCGCCTTCGGCGAAGGGGTGGTTATGGGCTGTGACCTGGTGGCGGGTGACTACGAAATCACCGTGGAGTTCAGCGACGGCGTCGGCGTGAAACGGCTACTGCTCAGCTTTGCCCCCCTGGAAAAGATTGAGGGGTAGCGTGCCAGCTATCGGCGGTAGCTCACACCCCATGGGTGGCCACCCCTCCATTGACAGAAACCGCCCTGGGCGAGATGATGGCCCCGATTTCCATGTAGGAGGCACTATTGTGAAGGCTGCTGTCCTCTACGAGGCAGGTCAACCCCTGGTGATCGAAGATGTGGAACTGGAAGACCCCAAGGCAGAGGAGGTGATGGTCAAGATCGGGGCGGCGGGCATCTGCCGCAGCGACCGCCACTTCATGCACGGCGACGCCAAGATCCCGTTGCCGGTGGTGTTGGGCCATGAAGGAGCCGGCACGGTGGAAAAGGTGGGGCCGGGGGTCACCTCGCTCACGCCGGGCCAGCAGGTAATCCTTTCTTTCGTCCCTGCCTGTGGACGGTGCAAGTCCTGCCGGGAGGGCAACGCCAACCTCTGCGACACCCACATGGCCACCGGCGCCTTTATGTATGATGGCACCTGCCGTCTGCACAAGGGAGGACAGGACATCCACCATATGGGCAAGGTCGCCTGCTTCGCCGAATACGCGGTGCTTCCCGAGACCGGCTGCGTTCCGATGTCCGCTACGATTCCCATGGACATCGCCGCGATGATCGGTTGCTGCGTCCCCACCGGGGTCGGCGCCGTCCTGTACTCCGCCGACGTCAAGCCCGGCAGCACCGTGGCGGTGGTGGGCTGCGGCGGAGTTGGCCTCAACGTAATCATGGGGGCGAAGCTGGTCAACGCCGCCAAGATCATCGCCGTGGACATTCGGGAGAGCCAGCTTGAGTTCGCCATGAAGTTCGGGGCCACCCACTCGGTGAACGCCTCCGACCGGGACCCGGTGGCCCAGGTGAAGGAGATTACCGGCGGGAAGGGCGCCGACTACACCTTTGAGGTCTTCGGCTCCGCCGACACCACCAAGGCCGCCTATGACATGTGCGGCAAGCGGGGCACCGTGACGGTGGTGGGTCTCGCCCCCGCGGGCGCCGAGGCCCCTATCAACGCCGTGGACCTGGTGCGTATGGAAAAGACGCTGCGGGGCACCTATTACGGCTCCGCCCGCTCCCAGGTAGACATGCCCAAGATGGTGGAACTGTACCTCTCCGGCAGGCTGCCCCTAGACGATCTGGTCGTCCGTCACTACACCCTGGACCAGATCAACCAGGCCTATGGCGACATGGACCAAGGTGAGGTGGGCCGGGGCGCGATAATGTTTTCTTAGCCCTCAGCTTTCAGCTGTCAGCTTTTTTGTAGCCGTCCCAGAGGAGATAGAGATATGGAAACTGAGTTTGTCGTGGCGAGGCTGCTGCACATTGTATTCGGCGGGTTCTGGGCGGGGTCCGCGATGTTCATGGCTGTGATTCTGGAGCCTCGGCTCCGGGCCTTGGGGCCCGCGATTCAAGGACCAGTCATGGCGGCCCTGACCCCGGTTCTAATTCCGGTGATGCTAATCAGCGCCACCATCACATTGGTTAGCGGCGGGTACCTAACGGAAAAGCTTTGGGTGGACACGGACTACTTCTTCGATAGTGGCTGGGGCCGGGCCATGTTAATCGGCATAATCGCGACGGTATTGGCGTATGCCTCAGGGGTCACAACGTCGTTCCAGAGTAAGAAGATGCTCCGCATGGGCGCCGCCATTCAGGGCCGGCCTCCAGCTCCCGAAGAGATAGCTGCTTTGACCAAACAGGGTGCGCTTCTCAGGCTTCTGGGGCGCACCACCGCCGTTCTCACTCTCATCGCGGTGGGGACCATGGCCTCCGCCCGGTTTCTGCACTGAGCGAGTATTCAAGCCCGCAGAGGGCGCGGAGCCGCGACCGGCTCTGAACCGATTTCCCGATGTTCTCCGCGATCGCTGATACCAGGTTTGGGGCTCTGGCCACGGAACGGTTATGGACCCATGATAAGCGCGGGCTGCCGCCGGATCCCAGAGGCACAACAATAACCGGTCCGCCGGAGGCGGACCACCACTCGCCCCACTTTTGTTTCCTGGGGAGGGGCCCTTGAGGGCTAGTTCGCGCCACGGGTAATCACGGGCTGCCGGAACAAGAAGGACGATTAACGTCAGGGAGTGAGTTGGAAGAGCTTGTAATCAAACTGGCGGAAAGAGAAGAGGACCTGGCGGCGGCCATCGCGCTGCGTTTCCGGGTCTTCGTGGGCGAGCAGGCGATAGCGCCCGAGGAAGAGCTTGACGAGGCTGACGCCACCGCCACCCACGCGGTGGCCCTGCATCACGGGCAGGTGGTTGGCACCGGGCGATTCGTCGGCGTGGATACCACCACGGTCAGGATTGGCCGCATGGCGGTGGATGCGGCATGGCGTCGCCAGGGGATCGGCGGGCGCATTCTGGAGTTCCTGGAAGGGACCGCCCGGGCCCAGGGCGCGCACCTCGGCGTACTCCACGCCCAAGAGTACGTAAAAGAGTTCTACGCGGGCCGCGGCTACCGGGAGCACGGCGAGACCTTCCTGGAGGTCAACATCCCCCACGTGGAGATGCGGAAAACGTTGTAGCGAAGAACGACTAACCGCGGAGACGCGGAGGCCATAGTGTTCTCTATCTCTCCGCGCCTCAGCGGTGATTCACCCGCCCGGCTCAGCTCGCCGGTACCGCCTCGACTACCCGTACCTCGATCTTGGCGATGTGGGTCTGGGGCAGGTCGCCAATGGCTTTGCGCTCGGCCGAGGCGAAGTAGGCGGCCTCTTTTTCCGGTATCTCTTCGGCGCTGTTGAAGCGGCGCGTCCAGATGAACTCGGTCCGCGCGGCGTTGACCCAGGTGTGTTCCACCGGTATCCCGAGATTGGCGTGCAGGGGCCGGAGCTTCTCCTCGAACACCTTGAGCCAGGAGTCCATCATTCCCCGGTTGATCGTGTAGATGCGCAACTGAGAGACCATGTGGAGCCACCTCCGTACTAGAATGAGCTGTCAGCAATCAGCTGACAGCTTTACGTCACTTCGTACTGCTTGATCGCGTCTTGGCTGAACTTCAGTCCGAGGCCCGGTTTGTTCGGTACCACGAGCTGTCCGTCAACCAGGGCAGGGGTCTCTTCGAACAGCTTCAGGGTCCAGGGCATGTACTCCACAGTCAGGCCGTTTGGTATGGCCGCCACCAGTTGGACGTGGATTTCGGGAATCAGGTGGCTGACCACCGGCATGTTGAAGGCCTCGGCCATCGCCGCCACCTTCTGCCATTGGGTGATGCCTCCCACCCGCAACAGGTCGATCATCACGATATCGATGGACCGGGCCTCGAGCATGTGGCGGAACGGGATGATGCCGTAGTGGTACTCTCCGGCGGCGAGGGGAGTGGCCAGGGCGTCGGCAACCCGGGCCTGCCCCGCGAAATCGTCGTGGGCCACCACATCCTCCAGCCAGAACAGGTGGTACTCCTCCAGCCTGCTTCCAATCGAGATGGCCTGGCGCACGTCCCAAAGCTGGTTGATGTCGCACATCAGGTCGATGTCCTCGCCGATGCCCTCGCGCAGCACCCTGATCCGCTCCAACTCTTTTTCCACCGTCGGCTCGGCCCCCAGTTGGGTCTTCATCTGCTTGAAGCCCATCTCCACCATCCGGGGTCCCGCATCCTTCAGGTACTCCGTGTTGTGGGTGCGCATTAACGCGCCGCTGGCGTAGGTAGGCGCCCGGTCCCGATAGCCTCCAAGGAGAGAGCAGACCGACTGTCCCATGGCTTTGCCTTTGATATCCCAAAGGGCCATGTCGATGGCCGACAGGGCCAGGGTGAATATGCCCCCCGGCCCGGCGGCGCCGGCCACCCCTCGAAGCTTGCTGACGACGGCCTCCACCCGCATCGGGTCCTCGCCTACGACCACCTGGCAGAGGGCATCCACCGTTGCTTTCAGGGCTGGAGTCAGCGGGTTTTCGCTGAGACCCGGAGCGAAGGTGAGGCCGATGCCCTGAACGCCCTCATCGGTGTCCATCTCCAAGGTAACGAAAGCCCTTTTGGCGTTGCCCTGGGGAATCCCGACCACCAACGGGTGATCCGCCGGCGTGCGAAGCACCCGCGTCGTTGCTTGTGTTACTTTCATAGATCCGGTCCTTCGATGGTGGTGGCGCCAGGCGGAATCACCCGCCGGGCGGCCCGGTTGTATAGGTGAGGGCGAGGTGACCCCCTCTAATCTCCCCCTTCGCAAGGGGGAGAGAACTGTTCCTTCCCCTTCACGAAGGGGAAGGTCAGGATGGGGTTCCTCGCGGTCCGTCAAAACCAAGCTGGTGGTCCCTATTTGCCGGTGCCGAATTCCCGCATCAAGTCGATGATGGCCTCGGGAGTCCGCCGGGCCGGAGCGCCCTGGCTCGCCGCTCTCTCTTCCGCACCCCGGATGTTGGGAACGGCCTTGACGCACACGAACACCGGCCCTTCCTGGCTCAGAATCTGCTCTGCCTGGGTGGCGAAGTCTTCCAGGTCGTCGAAGGTGTAGGTGTGCGCGTAGCCCGCGGCCCTCGCCACTTCGGCGTAGTCCGTGGTCCCGGCGCCGGGCACATCCTGGCCGCCGGTGGTCGCGTAGACCCCGTTTTCCATGAGGAAGTGGTACATGTTCTTGGGCGCTTTGTTGCCGATGGTCACCAGGGTGCCCAAATTCATCACCAGGCTGCCGTCGCCGTCGTAGACGATGACCTTGGTCTCGGGCTGGGCCAGACAGAAGCCCAGGGCGAAAGACGAGGTCTTGCTCATGGCGCCGCTGACGGGAATGTCCCGGTTGACGTTGTTGGACACGCTCGTCCAGGCCACGTTGGCCCGCATCGCCGGGACCACCACGGCGTCGCCTCGCAACTTTTCGATAACTCGCATCATCTCCACCGGCTCGATCATTACTCTCGCCTCCGCTCAAACAAATTGGCACATAATATGGCAAACAAAGTGGGACGTGTGACGTCAACCATTTGGTTCTTGCCCTACGTTATTCCTGGCCAGGCTCCCAGGCACAGGCCATTCTAACATACATCGGCTCGCCGAACCCCGGCGCCGTCCAATTGCATGGCGATCGCGTCGAATCCCTTATCTTGGGGATAATGCATGGCCCAAAGATGGTGTAGCATGAGTTGTACCGGCGAAAGCCGGAACACAGAGACAGGAGCTTCTCCGCGGCGGTTGCCCTTGTCACGGTTGGGGCGCCTGGATTCCCCTTCCGCGGAAGGGCCGGAATGACGAGGGTGACGCCGGAATGACGAGGGTGCGCAAGTAGGATATAAGGAGGATATAGGGAGATCAGGTCCAGCAACCAAGGTCTCGATCAAGCATAGCCGTAGATTCAAAGGCTGGCTAGGACGCGGTTGCCCTGTTGGATAAGGGCGGCCGGTTGACATCCGCGCTTCCCCACTTCTATAATTCCCTCACTTAACAATCGAATAGGCTGAGGCACGTAGGGGAGCTCGGTTGAGCCGGGCTGAGAGGGCGACCCTCAATGTCACCGACCCTTGCGAACCTGATCTGGGTAATGCCAGCGGAGGGAATCGGGCTATGATATTGGTGTCAACGTTAGGCCGCTGGGCGAATTAACCCGGCGGCCTATTTCTTTTGCCGTGGGCAGGGTCGCGGAGCGTATGGACAATCGAGCCACACCTGATCCAAGTGATAGGGCAAAGGTCAGGGCGGATTCCATTGACAAGTCCTTCGCCGTGGACGGGCGCCGGGAGCCGGTCCTGGCCGGGGTCAGCCTTGACGTGAGTCCCGGCCAGTTCGTCGCCATCATCGGCCCCAGCGGCTGCGGCAAGAGCACCTTGCTCAACATCATCGCCGGCCTGGACCAGCCCGACGCCGGGACAGTGGAGATCGACGGAGACCCGGCCGGTCAGAGATTGGGCCGCATCGGATACATGCAGCAGAAGGACCTCCTGCTGCCATGGCGAACGGTGGTAGACAACGCCGCCTTGGGCCTTGAACTCCGGGGAACCCCCCGTCGCCAGGCTCGCCGCCGGGCACTGGAGCTGACCGAGCTGTTCGGCCTCAAAGGGTTCGAGCATCAATACCCCTTCGCTCTGTCGGGGGGCATGCGCCAGCGTGCCGCTTTTCTCCGGACCATGCTGCTGGACCAGGAAGTGGTGCTGCTGGACGAGCCCTTCGGGGCCCTGGACGCCCTTACCCGCGTCCAGATGCAGGAGTGGCTGCTGGACCTTTGGGGCACTCTGGGAAAGACGATCATCTTGATCACCCACGACGTGGACGAGGCGATCTTGATGTCCGATCGGGTCTACGTGATGACCGCCCGTCCGGGGCGGATAACCATGGTCCTGGATATATCCCTGCCCAGGCCTCGACATTTCATGGAGGTCACCCAGCCGGCATTCGTTGAACTCAAAGCTCGCCTGCTGGCGCCGCTGCACGACGAGAGTTCCAAGCAGGATATTTTGCAGCCTGGGAAGCGGAGCTGATGGGCGTTAACCCGGTGAGAGCAGGGCAACACATCGAACGGGAGGAACCCGAGGCCCACCCGTCTCCGGCGCCCGGTCCCTTTACGGCGATACCGGGAAGCCGGCCCGGCGGCGCCCTGAGCCGCGTCCTCTTGTGGGCGATTCCCCTGCTGATTCTGGCCACGCTGGTGGGCGCCTGGGAACTCTGGGTTCAAGTGAGGGACGTGCCCAAATGGCAACTGCCTGCACCATCGGCCATCGGGCGGGAGCTGGCCGACAGCCGGGCGCTGCTTTGGGACAACACTCTGATCACCCTGGAAGAGGTCGTGATCGGGTTCATGGTCGCCCTGGCCGCCGGCGTGGCGCTGGCGGCCCTGATCGCCTACTCGAGGATACTTGAAAGGTCCATCTACCCCATAGTCATCGCCTCCCAGACCATACCGATTATCGCCGTCGCGCCGTTGCTGCTGATCTGGGTGGGCTACGGGATGACCCCGAAAATCATCGTAGTGGCGCTGATCGCTTTCTATCCCATCGCGGTCAACGCCGTGGACGGCCTCAAAGCCATCGATCCGGATATGGTCAATATGATGCGCACCCTGGGCGCGTCCCGCTGGCAGGTGTTCACCAAGCTGCAGGTGCCAACGTCACTGCCGTTCATGTTTTCCGGGATCAAGATCGGCATCTCGGTGAGCGTCATCGCGGCGGTAATCGGCGAATGGGTTGGCGCCAGCGCCGGGCTGGGATACCTCATAACCTACTCCCAGCCGCTGTTCCTGACCGCCCGGGTGTTCGCCGCCATCGTGGTGCTGTCGGTCATGGGCATGACCCTCTTCGCTTTAGCCGGCCTGGCGGAACGGTTGCTGCTGCCCTGGTACCACACCGAAAAACAAGCCAAGGCCCTCGGGCGGGAATGACCCGGCACGTCCTGCCTGGAAGAAGCTATCTGGCGCATCGCCCACCAGCGCCGGTCCGCAAATAGTCTGGTTGGTAATCTTGGAGAGTGAGGAGCGAAGCTCTATGAAAAGAATGGCTGGTCTGATTGTGATCACCCTCGTCCTGATGCTGGCGGCGGTCGCTTGTGGCTCTAGCGCGACGCCGACGCCGGCCCCTCAGCCGACGGCGACGCCCGTGCCCTTGACCAAAGTGTCGGTATCCCTGGACTGGTTCCCCTGGTCCAACCACTCCGGGTTGTACATCGCCCTGGACAAAGGCTATTTCGCCGAGGAAGGGCTGGAGGTGGACATCCACCCGCCGGCGGACCCTTCGGCCGTCCTGCAAACTGTGGCCGCCGGGCGGGACGACTTCGGCATCAACTACCAGACCGGAGTGATGATTGCCCGGGAGCAGGATATCCCCGTGGTCTCGATCATGGCCCTGGTGCAGCACCCCCTGAATTCCGTGATGACGTTGAAAGAATCGGGCATCGCCGAGCCCAAAGACCTGGCGGGCAAAACCGTCGGGTGGCCCGGCATTCCGGACAACGAGCCGCTGCTGGACACCATGCTGAAGAGCCAGGGGTTGACCCTGGATGACGTGGAGCTGGTCAACGTGGGCTTCGACTTGGTCCCCGCCCTGATCGGCAAGAAGGTCGACGCCATCGTGGGGGCCTACTGGGTCCACGAGTCCATCTCCGCCACCAACCAGGGGTTCGAACTGAACATAATGCGCATGGAGCAGCACGGTGTCCCGGACTTCTACGAGTTGGTTATGGTGGCCAACGAGGAAAAGATCGCCAAGGAGCCCGACCAGGTCCGGGGCTTCGTCCGGGCGTCCATACGGGGCTACCAGGACGCCATCGCGGACCCCCAGGGAGCGGTGGAGTTGCTCAAACGGCTCAGGCCGGAGGTGGACCTGGACATCGAAAAACCGGGAGTGGACCTGCTGGCCCCGCTCTGGTCATCCAGCGCCGGTGTATTTGGCTGGCAGGAGGAAGAACGTTGGGTGAGCTTCGCCAAGTGGATGCAGGAAAACGGGCTGCTTACCTCTAAAGGCGACGCCCTGGCGGCCTTCGACAACAGCTTCGTGTCCGGCGCTCAGTAGTGTCGAGTATTGGCGCCGGCGCGGCCATCTCATGAGGTTATGAGAGCGTCGGCGACCCGGTCCTGGTGGTATACTTGGCCCAGTCGGCGTCACCGGAATACCGGTTAGAGGTTGATAATGTCGCTCTATTTTCTGCTGGGAACCCTCACCTACGCGGGCCAGAAGATGGTCCGCGAAAACCCGGATCTGATAGTGAACGCCACCCGCGCTATCCAGGTCGAGGGCGCCGAGTTTCTCGGGCAGTATGGCGTGCTGGGGAAATACGATTACCTCATGATGGTCGAGGCCAACGACAACGACTCCGTGGCCCGGCTCTCCCTTGCATTGGGCGTTCGGACCGGTCTGCACATCGAGACCCTCCCGGCCATCGCCATCGGCTCTCTCACCGATAGGTCGCAAGACGAGCCTGCCTCGCAGTCCACGTCGGTCCACCAGCCCCCGGGCGAATAGGGCGCGAATCAGATTGCGAAGAAGTCCCACGGACCCCGATTGCAACGGGGCGCCACGATGCTTGAAGACTGCCTTGCACAGTTTACCAAGTCCGTCGCTGAATAAAGAGGGAAGGGGGCCTGTGCCGCTCCGCCTTCGGTGGAGAGGAACAGGCCGTTCTCTACATCCAGTGGCATGGCCGCGCGCGAACCCAATTGGCTCGCAAACGTGGCGCCGGGCGGGACAGGCGCGCGAACCGTCTTTCAGGAGGCCCTGCGCGGTATGGGCTTGAGCGACGAATTACGGGCCGGAGTCCAAGCCGTTTGGGAGCGGGTGGTTAACCATACCTTCGTGACCGGGTTGGGCGACAACACGCTGCCCCAAGAGACTTTCAATATCTACTTCGACCAGGACTATCTGTTTCTGAGAGACTGGTCCATCCTGCTCAGCATGGCCACGGCCAAAGCGCCTGACTTCGACGCGGCCCGCCAACTGGTCGGCTTCCTCCACCTGGGGCTCGGCGGCGAAGAGGGCTTGTTCCAGCGGGCCTTCCGGGAACGGGGCCTGTCCCCCCAAGAAGTAGCCGACCTGGAGTACCGGCCCACCACCCTGCACTACAGCGGCTATCTGCGCAAGATCGCCCACGAAGGCAGCTTTCTGGACCTGGCGGCCACCCTGCTGGCGGTGGAGTGGCCCTACTTGGACTGGGCCCAGTGGCTCGAATCCGAGGGCAAGCGGCCCGACAACTACTACTATCAGACCTGGATCGACATCCACGCCGGCGAGGGCATGATCGGCTTCGTGGGTTGGCTGCGCCAAACGCTCGACGCCGCCCCGGCCACGCCGGCGGACCGCGCCCGCTGGCAAGAAATCTTCCGGGACGTGCTCCGCTACGAGCTTCTCTTCTGGGAGATGGCCTGCCAGGACGAGCGGTGGCCGGAATGACCTCCATCCCCAAAGCCTTGACCATCGCCGGGTCCGACTCCGGCGGCGGCGCGGGTATCCAGGCCGACCTCAAGACCTTCGCCGCGTTGGGGGTGTACGGCGCCTCCGCGCTGACCGCCATCACCGCCCAGAACACCGTGGGCGTAACCGCCGTCCACGAGATTCCCACCGAAATAATCACCTCCCAGATCGATGCCGTGCTCGACGACATCGGGGCCGATTCCGTCAAGACGGGCATGCTGGCTAACGGTCCCATCATCGGGTGCGTCGCCGACGCGCTGCAGCGGCATGGGGTCCCTTGGCTGGTGGTGGACCCGGTCATGGTGGCCAAGAGCGGCGACCCATTGCTTCGGGAAGATGCCGTCGAGGCCCTGCGCAACCGGCTCTTGCCTCTGGCCTCGGTGGTCACGCCCAATATTCCCGAGGCTGAGACCCTGACCGGGATGAAGATATCCTCCGACGCCGAGGTGCGGCGCGCCGCCGAACTGATCGTCGAGATGGGCGCTAATAGCGTGGTGGTCAAGGGTGGCCACCGAGAGGGCCCGGCCGCCGATCTGTTCTACGACGGCGCCCGCTTCCAGGAGTTTTCCGCCCCTCGTATCGATACCCGCAACACCCACGGCACTGGGTGCACCTTCGCCTCGGCCGTCGCCGCCGGACTGGCTCGAGGGATGAGCGTAGCCGAGGCGGTCGCGCTGGCGAAGAACTACGTGACCGAGGCCATCCGCCGCTCCTTTCCCCTGGGCCGGGGTCACGGCCCCCTCAACCATTTCTATAAGCTGTGGAAGTAGGTTAGGGGACGAAGGCCTCTGGTGGGGGCACAAGCCGGGTATGAAGCGTTACCTATGCGCCCGGTTTGTATCGTTTGACCCCCTCTCTTATCTCCCCCTTCGCAAGGGGGAGAGGACGGTTCCTTCCCCTTACGAAGGGGGAGGTTAGGATGGGGTTTCCAGGCCGGGCGTCAAGTTGCACGTGCTCCGTAAACACCACCCCACACTCCCCCAACACGAGGTGAGAGCGGCGCACGGGCCTACGGTTACGGTATAATGGCCGTCTGTGAGCCAAACGCACTCCGCGACTGTCTGAGGACTCGCCAAGATCAGAGGTAAACTGTCCATGCTCAAATCGGTCTCCAGCCGCGTCAGCTTTTCGGAGTTGGACGCCGGCATCATCCAGCTTTGGAAACAGAAGGACGTGTTCCACCGCACCGAAACCGAGCGGCAGGACGCCCCCTTATTCATGCTCTTCGAGGGGCCGCCGACTGCCAACGGTAGTCCCGGCATCCATCACGTGCTGGCCCGGGTATTCAAGGATGTCATCTGCCGCCACCGGACGATGAAGGGGTACCGCTGCCTGCGCAAAGGCGGCTGGGACACCCACGGGCTGCCGGTGGAGTTGGAGGTGGAGAAGGGCCTGGGCCTCACCAGCAAGTGGGACATCGAAGAGTACGGCATCGAGAAATTCAACCAGAAGTGCCGGGAGAGCGTCTTCCACTACCTTAAGGAGTGGGAAACCCTGACCGACCGCATCGGCTACTGGGTGGACATGGACCACCCTTACGTGACCCTGGATAACGATTACATCGAGTCCGGCTGGTGGATACTCAAAACCCTCTGGGACCAGGGCCTGCTCAGCCAGAACATGCGGGGCACCCCCCACTGCCCCCGATGCGTCACCAGCCTCAGCTCCCATGAAGTGGCCCTGGGCTACAAAGAGAACACGCCGGACCCCTCGGTGTTCGTGAAATTCCGGGTGGAAATCCCCCCCAACCCCCCTTTGTTAAAGGGGGGAGAAAGGGGGATTTTGAATTCACAAGTCCCCACCTACCTGCTGGCCTGGACCACTACGCCGTGGACGCTGCCCGGCAATACGGCCTTGGCCGTGGACGAGGCGTCCGACTATTCGGTGGTGGAGCTGGAGCAGGATGAAACCGTGCAGCGGCTGGTGCTGGCCACCCCGCTGCTGGAAGCCAACCTCCGCCAGGACTACAGGGTAGTCGCTACCCTGAAGGGGTCCGACCTGGTGGGCGTCGGGTACCAGCCTTTGTTCCCTCCAGAGGAATACGGCGTGGAGTTCCGGCGGTTCGTCCGGCGGGAGGCCCGCGGCGGCGGCACCGTCGTGGACCTGGAACCGGCCACCGGGCTGGCGCCCCAAGTCGTGGGCGCGGGCTTCGTCTCCATGGACGACGGCACCGGCATCGTCCACATCGCCCCGGCCTTCGGAGATGAGGACCTGAACTTGGGCCGGGAAAAGGAGCTGGCCTTCGTCCAGCCGGTGGACCTGCTGGGCAAGGTTACGGGCAACTACCCGTTCGCCGGCAAGTTCGTCAAAGACGCCGACAAAGACATCATGGCCGGCCTCAAGGAACGGGGGCTGCTGTTCCACCGGGACATCTACAAGCACACCTACCCTTTCTGCTGGCGATGCGACACTCCCCTGCTCTACTACGCCAAGAGTTCGTGGTACATCCGCACGACAGCCTTCAAAGATAAGCTGGTCAACGGCAACGGCAAGATCAACTGGTATCCGGACTACATTAAAGACGGCCGCTTCGGCGAGTGGCTGCGCAACAACGTGGACTGGGCCATCTCCAGAGAGCGGTACTGGGGCACCCCGATACCCATCTGGCAATGTCCGAGTTGCCGTCACCAGCTTTGCGTGGGCAGCGTCGACGAGTTGAAGCAGCACGCGGCGCCGGAGCACCGGGACCGGCTGGACGGACTGGACCTCCACCGGCCCTTCGTGGATGAAATCGAGTTAGATTGCGCCGCCGGCGGGTGCAATGGCCGGATGCGCCGCATCCCCGAGGTGATGGACGCCTGGTTCGACTCGGGTGCCATGCCCTTCGCCCAGTGGCACGTTCTCAGAAATGACGATGTGGATAAACTCAAGGAGGTGGGGAAATTCCCCGCCGATTACATCTGCGAGGCGGTGGACCAGACCCGGGGCTGGTTCTACAGCCTGCACGCTCTGTCCACGCTGCTGACCGGGGAGCCATCCTACAAGAACGTCATCTGCCTGGGCCTGGTCCTGGACGAGAAGGGCCGCAAGATGAGCAAGCGGGTGGGCAACGTCGTGGAGCCGATTGGCGTGCTCGACGAGCACGGCGCCGACGCCCTGCGCTGGTACCTGTTCACCGCGTCCCACCCCGGCGAGCCCCGGCGGTTCTCCGCCCGGCTGGTGAAAGAGACGCTGCGGCGGGTCCTGCTGACACTGTGGAACGTCTACTCGTTCTTCACCAACTACGCGTCCATCGACAAGTTTCATCCCGAGCAAACACCCGAGGGCTGGCGGCCGGAGGGCGAGCTGGACCGCTGGATCCTTTCCGAGTTGAACACCCTGGTGTCCCAGGTGGACGCCCACCTGGACGGCTACGACCCCACCAACGCGGGTCGCCGGATTCAGGAGTTCATCGACCAGCTCTCCAACTGGTACGTGCGCCGCAGCCGCCGCCGGTTCTGGCGGAGCGAGAACGACGGCGACAAGCTCTCGGGCTACATCACCCTGTACACCTGCCTGGTCACCCTGGCCAAGCTGATGGCGCCGCTGGCCCCCTTCGTGGCCGAGGAAATCTACCAGGGACTGGTCTGCTCGGTGGACCCCGAAGCTCCCGACAGCGTGCACCTGGCGGAATTCCCGGCGGCCGACCCGTTGCTGGTCGACCGCCTCTTGATGGAAGCCACCCGGCTGGCCATGCGGATCGCCAGCATGGGCCGGGGCGTCCGGTCGCGGGCCGGGCTAAAGGTGCGTCAGCCTCTGGCGAACGTTCTAGTCAAACCGAGATCCCAGGAAGAAGACAAATATCTCGCGTGGATCAGCCCTCAAATTCTGGACGAACTCAACGTCAAAGAGCTTGTCCCCCTGGACGAATCCTCAGACCTGTACCGGCGGGCGTTGGAATCTGCCGGAGACCAAACCGAGTGCGTGGTTGAAGTGAGCTGGACTCCCCCGGAAGGGGTCGAGCGACATTATTGGGTAGCCCTCGAGGGTGGCTACATGGTTGGCCTCGACGTGATCATCACGGCGGAGCTGAAAGACGAGGGGACCGCCCGGGAGCTGACGCATCACATCCAAAACTACCGGCGGGCCGAAGAGTTCGAGATTACCGACCGGGTGGTCACCTACTACCAGGCGCCCGCATCCATCCGCCGGGTGCTGGAGGCGGCAAGCACCGGCGAGTACATCCGGAAAGAAACGCTTAGCGAAGACCTGCGGGACGAGCCTCCGCCGGAAGGGGTCAGGGCGCAAGTCGTGAAGGTGAACGGCGAAGAGGTGACGCTGGGGGTCCGGCGGGTCTGAAACGGCGATGCCTGAGCTACCCGAGGTCGAAAACGCCAGGTGCTATCTCGTTCAGGCGGGGCTGCCCGGACGCACCTTCACCGGCGCCAATATCGGCTGGGCCAAGACCGTCCGGACGCCCTCCCTGGAAGATTTTGTCCTGGGGCTCACCGGCGGCGCGGTGCAGGCCGTCAACCGGCGGGGCAAGTACCTGCTCCTGCCCTTGCGTAGGGGCGACTCGCGAACCCCCCTCACCCTCATCATCCACCTCGGCATGACCGGCGGCTTGCAGGTCCACCCAAGGTCCGAGCCCGAACCCCGGATGCTTCGCCACACCTTCTACCTGGACGACGGCCGCGAGCTGCGGTTCGTGGACGGGCGTAAGTTCGGCAAGTTGTGGTTGGCATCCGACTCCGACGATGTCTTGCCCGTCCTCGGCCCGGACCCGCTGGGCGACGACTTCACCGCGGACACCCTGGCCCGGAGCCTTGACGGGAGAATCGCTCCAATCAAGGCCCTGATACTGGAGCAGTCTATCGCGGCGGGGATCGGCAACCTGTACGCCGACGAGTTCCTGTTCCTGGCGGGCATTCACCCCTTGCGCCCCGCCTCGGACCTGTCCGGCGATGAAATCTCCCGGCTCCGGGACGGCATCGTGGCCGCCCTCAGCGCCGCCGTGGCCCTATACGACAAAAGCCGGGCCAACGGCCAGCCCGACCCTCCCACGGAACTGAACGCCTGGACCATTCCCCGCAAACCCGGCGACCCCTGCCCCCGTTGTGGATGCCCCATCGACGCCATCCGCGTCCGCGGCACCTGCTTCTGCCCAGGGTGTCAGGGGTAGTGCCCATGGCAAGGGCGACTAACAGGAGCTGGTCATGAGTCTAAGGGCTCATCACCACAGTTTGGTCCCCGCCGTTATAGCGATCTACAAAGTGTCGGTAGATAGCACGTGCATGCGTTTCTGAATTCCCGCCGTCCGATTTGCGGTTCACCTGGAGCCCCAGCTGACCCTCCACCAGGTCCATCGGGAGTCGTCTATAATCCGTTCCGTCTATCATGGTCCTGAAATTGCGGCCGGGAAACTGCGAAACTGAAACCTGGTGACCTCTGATGGAGCCAGATAACTCTCCTGGAGTGTCGTAAACGATCCGCCGATTTGACCTGATGGGGGTAGCTGGATAACTAGGCGGAAGAGTTGCGTCTTCCGATCCATCCATTAAGATTTCTGAAAATTTGTGGACGAAGACTCGTCGTGCGGCTGGTTCATCAAAGAGAAGCGCCGCCACGTCTTGCTGATCTTTTTCCGGCAGCGACCTGTAAGCAAGCAAGAAAACTTTGGCAGGTTCAGGCACACAGCACCTCCTTAGTAGACTGTAGATACTGTAATATACTCCGGAGTTACTGTCAACCGGCAGTATGCACTGAGTTTCTAGTTATTCTTCTACACGCTGGTCCCATGGATATGCCTCGGCGCCACGATAATGACGGAACACTTGTCGTCCACCACGGCTTGGTCGTACTCTTCCCAGTCGGGGTGATCCTGACCGGCGGCCGCCACGTATACCTCTTGCAACGCCAGCCGCAGTTCCCCGGCGTCGGTGTTGGCGGGGGTAGGTATCAGGTGCCCGACGGCGACAACCTACGAAATTATCTAGTTAGGCATGAAATCACCTTCCGGATATGGCCACGATAGTGAAGGCTGACTCCTACTCTTAGCATTCCGGGTTTCCTCCTCAGATTTCACCCCAGCCCTAAGCACGCACCCCATGAAGGGGACAGTTCAGAGTCAGCCTATATGCATATATTACGGTATGCTGCCCATGTCAGTGTGTCAATGCGCGTAATCGGACGTGTTCTGGCGCGGCAGCCTGCCCCCCCTACATCCTCAACCCATAAACATGCTCGGGCACCACTATCACCACCGAACGCTGGTCGTCGCGAACGGCCTGGTCGTACTCCTCCCAGTTGGGGTGCTCCTGGCCGGCGGCCGCTACATATACGTCCCGTAGCGCCAGCCGCAGCTCCTCGGCGTCGGTGTTGCCGGGGGTGAGTAGCTCGGCGTGCCCTTCCAGCACGAAGAAGCTCCGCCAGTTGTCCGTGGAGACGAGCAGGGAGCAGCGCGGGTCCCGTTTCAAGTTTCGCAGCTTGGCTCGGTCCTCGGTGGTGGTGAAGCCGACCCCATCTCTGGTTGGACCGCAGGTGATGATGCTCATCTGAGCCGCTCCATTCCGGCGAAAGGTGGTGAGCACGCCGCGGTGGTGCTCGGCGACGAACTGCCGTACCTTGTCTTGCATCTGACCTCCTCCTGTGTTCTACCGCTCCAGCACGAAGTCGATTTCCAACATGTCGTAGTGGGCGTTTTGCATTCCCAGGCTGTCGTACACCTGCCGGGCCACGTGGTTGTCCCGGTCAACGTAGAGCCGCAGGCCGCACACATTGTCTTGACGCCGGGCCTCTGCCTGAACGTGGCGGTGCAGCGTGCTGTACACCCCCAGCCGGCGGTGGCCGGCCTCGACATATACGCTCTGTATCCACCAGAAGAGGCCGTTGCGCCAATCGCTCCACTCGGTGGTAACGAGCAACTGGCCCACAACCCGTCCCGACAGCTCCGCCACGAGGTAAAAGCCCAAGGCGTCCTGTTCGAGCACGGCGGTGACGCCGTCCCGCAGCCGCGCCAAGTCCAGGGTCTTCCCCTCGGTCTCCCAGGCCATGGCCGCGTTGAACTCCACCAGGGTATTCAGGTCACCCGAAACGGCCCGCCTCACACATACTTCTGGGTGCTGGTCTTTCGCCATTCCTTCTCCGAAAGCAGATTGCTCACCTTGGGCCTCGCCATTGCAAGGCAGAGGTTAACCGGGGCCCGCTCTGAGACCTAAAGGTGGACGCCCGGTCACAGTGCCGCGATCAAATTGGCAAAGCCGACGAAGAATTGGTCCCGTTCAAGTCCCCCTTTATAAAAGGGGGACTTGGGGGGATTTCCTCCCCCAATCAAGTCTAGCCATCCACCCAAAGGCCGGTATATAGCACACCCGGCTAGCTTAACCAGAATGTGGAGCCGGAGTCCCCTTTCTGGACCTCGATGGTGACCGGGAACATCTCCTTCAAATCCTCCAGGTGGGTGATGACGATGATCTTTTCGAAGTCGCTCTGGATCGCGCCGATCACATCCAGGACCCGCTCCCGACCGGCCGTGTCCTGGGTGCCGAACCCCTCGTCGATAAACAGGGTGGGCATGGGCGCGCCCATCCGTTGGGCCAGCACCTTGGACAGCGCGATGCGCAGGGCCAAGTTGACGCGGAAGGCCTCGCCGCCGCTGTACATCTCGTAGCTGCGGGGGCCCAGCTCATCGCTCACCTGAATCTCCAGGGTCTCGATGGGGTCGCCGCGCCCGGTGCGCCGTTCCCGCTGGGTCTCGAGCTTCACCTGCATCCGGTTGTCCGTCATGCGTCCCAGCAGCCCGTTGGCCTCCTCCTCCAGCCGGGGGACCACCGTCTCGATGAGCATGGCCTGGACACCCTGGCGGCCGAAGGCGGTGACCAGCTCCTGGTAGATGCCCTGGTCTTCTTGCGAGCCGGACAGGCGGGCCGAGATGCCGGCCATCTCCAGTTCGAGACCTTCCAGCCGCTCCACCTGGCCCCGCAGGTAACCCCGGCGGTCGATGGCGTGCTGTCTTTGCCCCTCCAACTCTTTCTGAGCTGCCTCGGCCTCCTTACGTCTGGCCTCCCACTGGGGCAGCGCGGCTGTTGCCGCTTCGTCGCTTCGGTGTTGCTCTTGAAGCTGCTCTGCCTCGCTCTTTCGACGCCGCAGCATCTCCTCGGTCCCGGTGACCGACGCCTGCTCTTGGGGCAGGTTGGTTTCCGCATCCGAGAGTTGGCGGAGTTTTGCGGCATAGGGCTCCAGCTCCTGAATCTGCGTGTAGGTCTGCCGGCGAGCCGCTTCGTCGTAGCCGAGGGTGTTGATTCGGAGGTCCAGCGCCGCGAGCCGGCCCTGCTCATCGGCGGCGAAATCCCCGGAGGCCAGGGATGCCGAGGTGGTAGATAGCTGAGTCTTGGCCTGGTCCAACTCCTCCCGGGCCGCCCGCGACTCTTGGATGGCCCGCTCCAGGTCGTTGATCTTGACCCCGGCTTCCCGTTGAGCCTGGGCCAAGGCCTGTTCCCGGCCGGGCAGGTCCCGCTCCAGGGCGGCGCGCTCGGCCTCAAGCTCTCGCAGCTTGGAGGCGTTCTGGCGGTACAGATCGCGCTTGGCTTCGATGTCTACTCGGTAGGTTTCCGACAGGCGTCCGCAGCCGTCTTCACCCAGGGGAGACTGGCACAGAGGGCACATCGCATCCTGGTGGCCGGTGCGTTGAAGCAACTCCAGCTTGGCGCGAAGCTCCCTCCCTTCCGCCTCGTAACGCTCGGCGACGCTCTGGGCCTCACCGGCGCGGGTGGCCAGGGTTTGCTGGTCATCCCGACGGGTGCGAAGAGCCTGTTCTTCCACTTCCAGCGCCGGCAGCCGGAGCCGGGTCTTATCCAGCTCTTTGACCAGGTCCGCTTCCGCCCGCGCCTTATCGGGCAGCTCCACCTCCACTCGGCGCCGAAGCTGTTCCCCCTGGGCTTCCAGGCGGGCGCGGGCGCCGTCGATGGCCCTCGTCAGAGTTTGCCGGGCCTCAACGAGCGTATCGAAGGCCTGGCGGGCCTCTTCCAGGGCAATGAAGCGGCGCCGGGCCTCGTCCAGCCGGACGGCCCCCTGCCGGACTGAATCCGCCTGTAGAAGCAGGTCCTGATACTGGTCGACCCGGGCCCGGCCGGCCGCCACGGCGGATTCGAGGTGGACTGCCTCCCGGCGGATGCCCTCCATCTGCCGTTGCAGCTCGTCCAGCTGAGCACCTTTTCGTTCGAGATCGGCCACCGTCCGCACCAGCTCCTCCACTTCGCGGCGGCGCTCCTCCAGTTGCGGGTCGACCTGCTGCAAACGTAACTCGATCCCGGCCAGCTCTTCGGAGGGGTCCCCAATCTCCTCGACCTGGCGGCGCATCTGGCCCAAGGCCCCTTCCGTCTCGGCGGAGGCGTTCCGGCTCTCGTCCAGCCACTCCCTGGCGCGGGCCTGCAGCCGGTCGTAGGCCGCCAACCCGAGGATCTTGGCCAGCACTGCCTTGCGGTCCGCGGGGGTCTTGTTGCTGAACTCGTCGGCCCGCCCTTGAAGCAGGAAGGCGGAGTTGATGAACGTGTCGTAGTCCATGCCGACGATCTGGTCGATCCGGGCCTGGGTCTCCCGGATCTGATTGCCGGTGATGGGCTTGGACTCACCGGCGCTCAGGACCTGAAGCTGCAGGTCGGTGACCCCCTGGCGGCGCCGGCCCCCGCCCCGGGCGTGGGCCCGCACGGCGCGGTATGGGGTGTCCCGGGCCTGGAACTCCAACTCGACGCGGCACTCGTCGGCGCCGTAGGAGATCAGGTCGTCGTGGGTCTTGCCCCGGGCCCGGCCCCACAGGCACCAGGTGATGGCATCGAGCAAAGCCGATTTGCCGTGTCCGTTGGGACCGCAGAGGCAGGCCACGTGAATCCCGGTGAAGTCGAGGCTCGGTACGTCCTCCCGGTAGCAGAGGAAGTTCTTCAAACTCAGGCGCAGGGGTATCATGGCGCCGCCTCGGCGGCAGTGTATGGAGGGCGGCCAGCCCCATCCCGGTTTCGAGCCACAAGCCCGTCAAGCACGATGATTCCTCACCCCCCGGCTAGCCGCGTCCATTCTAGCACAGGCCGCCTGGTGCATCCGCCGGGCATCGAGCCGGGTAAGGTCGACGCCCTTCGAACCCAAGGCGAGGGCGTCTATTTCTCCGCCCTAAGAACAGGGCGCTCCACGAAGCTGGCGCCCCCGCTCCGTCATTCCGGCGAAAGCCGGAATCCAGCCGACCAGGTCTGTCTGCGACACTCGCACAGGTGATTGGAGATGCGTCTGGATTCCGGCCTTCGCCGGAATGACGGGGGTGAGTGGGCGGGCGACAACAGAAAAGTCAGCTAAGGAATGAGGCACGAGGGCTGATGAGGGTTTATGCTAGTAGTCTACGATCTTCGCGTACGTCGCGGTGAATTTCCGGGCGGCGGCACGGTATGCCAAGAGAAACCGGCAATAACGACAATCTGGTTGAAGTACACGAGCTTTGCAAGCGCTACGGCTCGCTGCAGGCGGTGGACGGCGTCTCGTTTTCCGTGAAGAGCGGGGAGGTTTTCGGCATCCTCGGCCCCAACGGCGCCGGCAAGACCACCACGGTGGAGATACTGGAAGGAATGCGCTTTCCCGACAGCGGGTTCGCCCGGATCAACGGGATCGACATCCAAAAGGACCCCAGGTCGGTGAAGGCCTTGATCGGCATCCAACTCCAGTCCTCCTCCTTCTTCGAAAAGCTCAATCTGGCTGAGTTGCTGGAGGTGTTCGGCAGCCTCTACCACCGGCGAGTGGACGCCAAAGCCCTGCTCCGCGAAGTCGAGCTGGAGGACAAGGCCAAATCCGATTTCAAGGAACTCTCGGGCGGGCAGAAGCAGCGGTTCTCCATCGCCACCACGCTGGTCAACGACCCGTTGCTGCTGTTCCTGGACGAGCCGACCACCGGCCTCGACCCCCAGGCGCGCCGCCACCTGTGGGAGCTGGTCAAGAGGTTCAAGACGGAGGGGCGCACCGTCCTGATGACCACTCACTACATGGAGGAAGCGGAGGAGTTGTGCGACCGGGTGGCGATCATGGACCGGGGACGCATCGTGGCGATGGACCCCCCGGACAGCCTGATCGACAATCTGCTGGCTAAAGGGTTCCAGAAGGAGCGAGTGGAGAAGCAGGCCAACCTGGAAGACGTCTTTCTGGACTTGACCGGCCGCGCTCTACGGGACGAATAATGTGGAGGACTAACCCCACCCTGGCGCTGACCGTGGCCTCGCTGAAGATGTGGTTTCGCAACCGGCAGGCCATCTTCTGGACCTTCTTCCTCCCCCTGGTGATCATGGTGATATTCGGCATGCTCAATTTCGGCGCCCTGGGGGCGGTGGACCTGGGTGTAATCGACCTGGCCGACAGCGAGGCGTCGCGCAGCTTCGTCAACAACCTGTCGAACATCGAATCCTTTGACGTATCCCTGCACGGTACCGAGGAGGAAGAGCGGCAGGCCTTGGCCGATGGCGACCGGGCCCTGGTGCTGATCATTCCCGAGGAGTTCGGGCACTCCAGCGTCCCGGCGACCGTGCAACTTTATTACAACGATGGCCAGCCCGGGGAGACCCAGGTTGGCCGGACCATCGTGCGCCAGCTTCTGGACGAGATGACCTTCGCCATGGCCGGCGCGCCTCGCCGCTTCCCCATCGACGCCCAGCCGGTGAACAGCCGCAACCTCCGATTCATCGACTTCCTGATGCCGGGCATCGTCGCCATGTCCTTGATGCAGATGGGGCTGTTCAGCGTGGCCTTCGCCTTCGTGCAACTGAAAAGCCGGGGCATCTTGCGCCGCCTGCTGGCCACGCCGGTCCACCCGGCCAGCTTCCTCTTCGCCCAGGTGTTCACCCGGTTGACCGTCTCCATCATCCAGGCCCTGGTGCTTGTCGGTGTGGCGGTGATCTTCTTCAACGTACATCTGGCGGGCAGCCTGAGCGCCATTCTGCTGCTGGCCGTGCTTGGTGGCGGGGTGTTCGTGAGCATGGGTTTCGCCGTTTCGGGCTGGGCGAAGAGTGAGGAGGTGGCCGCGCCCATCGCCAACGTCATCGCCCTGCCCATGATGTTTCTTTCCGGCATCTTCTTCCCCAGGAGCGCCATGCCGGAGATACTGCAAGAAATCACCGACTTCTTGCCCCTTACTTACTTGGCCGACGCCATGCGGAACATAGCAATCGACGGCGAGGCACTCTGGTCCCAGGGGTGGAACGTTCTCGGACTGACGGTATGGCTGGCCCTCAGCTTCGCGATCGCGGTGCGGCTGTTCAAGTGGGAATAGGTGGGACCCGGCGCCGCAAGTAATCTTCGGCAAGAACTTGTGGCATCCGCAACGCCGGGCCGATTTCTTGACCCGCTCGTGTCACGAGCCTACAATCAAACCAGACTCGCGAGATAGACTGGCGAAATAGACTCGAATCGAGTGACAAGCAATCAGCGTCACGCCCGGCCCGCAATCATCCCCGTCTTCAGGGTGAATAATGTTTGATAACTTGACCGATAAGCTCACCGGTATCCTCCAGAAGCTAACCAGCAAGGGCCGCTTGACCGAGAAGGACATCGACGAGGCCCTGAGCCTGGTCCGGCGTTCTCTTTTGGAGGCCGACGTCAACTTCCGGGTGGCCCGTGACTTTGTCGCCTCAGTCAAGGAGCGGACCATGGGGTCCGATGTGATGGAGAGCTTGACCCCCGGCCAGCAGGTGGTCAAGGTGGTCCACGAGGAGTTGACGTCTCTGCTCAGCGGCGGCGACCACCGGATGACCCCGGCCAGCCGGCCGCCATCGGTGGTGATGCTGGTGGGACTCCAGGGCTCCGGCAAGACCACCAGCGCCGCCAAGCTGGCCTTGAACATGCGCCGCCAGGGGCACCGGGCGCTGATGGTGGCCGCCGACCTCCGCCGTCCGGCGGCCATCCTGCAGTTGGAAACCCTGGGCAAGCAGCTAGACATCCCGGTCTATTCGGAAGACCCGGCGGACTCCTCGGCCGTTAAGGTCGCCCGCGCCGGGGTGAAGCGCGCGGAGCAGTTGGGCCTCACCTGGGCCATCGTCGACACCGGCGGCCGCCTGCACATCGACGACGAGCTGATGAAGGAGATAGAAGAGGTCAAGGCTGCGGTGTCGCCCCACGAGGTCCTGCTGGTGGTGGACGCCATGACCGGCCAGGACGCGGTGAACGCGGCCAAGGAGTTCCACGAGCGGGTTTCCCTGACCGGGCTGATCTTGACCAAGATGGACGGCGACGCCAGGGGTGGCGCCGCCCTGTCGGTTACGCGGGTAACCGGTGTTCCGATCAAGTACGTGGGCGTCGGAGAACGCCCCGACGCTCTGGAGGCGTTCCACCCCGACCGGATGGCCTCGCGAATCCTGGCCATGGGCGACGTGCTGACCCTCATCGAGAAGGCCCAGGACGCGATGGACGAGAAGCAGGCCAAGGAGATGGAGCGCAAGTTTCGCCAGGCCACCTTCGACCTTGAAGACTTTCTGCAGCAGATTCAGAGCGTCAAGAAAATGGGCTCCTTGAGCCAGATCATGGAAATGATCCCCGGAATGGGCCAGTTGAGCAAGCGGCTCCCCGCCGGCGCATTGGATGAGGGGCAGATCAAACGGGTGGAGGCCATAATCCGCTCCATGACCTCGGCGGAACGGCACCGGCCGGAGATCCTCGACGGCAGCCGCAAGCGCCGCATCGCCAAGGGCAGCGGCACCACGCCCCAGGACATCAACCAGCTACTGAACCAGTTCCGCCAGGCCCAAAAGATGGTCCGCCAGCTGTCCCGGTCCCGGGACCCCCGCAACCTGCTGAAAATGTTTCAGTAGGTGGAGAACCAAGGAGCAACAGGCACAAATCATCGTAAGAATTTAGCCGCTGAATGATCATCGGTAAACATCGCGCCTATGGCCAATGTGGAGCACGGTCACGTGTTCTTGGGTGTCGTCTATCTAGTAGATCACCCGGTAGACGCCCACTCGGATGCGCCACCCGTCTCGGCCTGTCAATCTAAGACAACTCGAGGGCCTGGGGTCTTGGCCAAGACCACCAATCGCATCACGAACCCTCTCGTAGTCCGATCCTGGCAACCGGGCTAACTCCCGTTGTGCTCGTCGAAGAAGGGAAACCGCATAACTCATGAGCGCTTCTGATCAATCTCCTTAACTGCCTCCTCGAATGGGATGGCCTCATCGCCAGAAGCTTTGGCATCGTCATATGCGCGAATGCAATCCAATTCCTCAAGAGCCTCAAGGAGCTTGTGGTAGTCCTCTATTTCTAGAAGCACCCCAACTCGCGCTCCCTGTTCATCCACGACATAGCGTTCTTTGAATGCGGGCATAATAACTCCGTGTTCTAGGTGGACTCGCTTCAGAACATTGTAGCAAGATAGCCAAGGGCTACCAAGCCTGCCGCTCGGACTCGCCTGGCCTACCCCATCCCCTGCCTCATGGCGGTGAACAGGTAAACCGTGGCGTAGGTGCGCCAGGGGGACCACCGCGCGGCGAACTCCTCCACCTGCGCGTCGTTCTGGTCTGCTCCATCAAAAAACACCTTGGAGACCACCCGCCGTAGCGCCAGGTCGCCAAGGGGCAGGGCGTCGGGACGCCCCAGCGCCCGGATCAGCACCCATTGGGCCGTCCAGCGCCCAACCCCGCGTATCGCCACAACGCTTTGGACCACCGCTTCATCGGACATCTGGTGGAGATACTCGAAGCCCCGAGGTGAGGAGTTCAGCGCCTCACGGGCGATGCCCTGGACGTACTCCGCCTTGTGCTGGCTCAGCTTCAAGGTGCGCAGTTCCTCCAATGGGGCGTCGCCCAGCGTCTCGGGGAGCGGGAAGGCGTAGTAGGTCTGGCCGTCGAAGGTCTGGCGCGGGCCGTAGGTCTCGATCAACAGAGTGCGGATGATCCGGGCCACGGTGGTGGCGATCTGCTGCCCGAGGATGGCCAGCACCATAGCCTCGAACACCGAGGCAGTGTGGGGCAGGTGCAGACCGTAGAACCGGTCGACGATGCCCGACAGGGCCGGGTCTCCCTGGGCCAGGGCATAGAATGGGGCCAGGTCCTGGCCGGTGCCCAGGAGCCATGCTACCTGTTTTCGCGCCAGCGCCACATCGGCAGCAGACAGGCCGTCGCCCTGGAGTTCCACTGCCAGCTCCGGTTCCAGGACGCTGCCCTCCGACCGCACCGACGCCAGCACCAGTTTTCCGCCCAGGTCCAACAGCCTTCGGTACACTCCGCCGGTCAGGGAATCGGTCCCATAGTGGCCCTGGAAGTAGGTGTGGTAGCCGGCGGTTAATTCGAAGTCGAAGGGCGCGGTAGGCTTGATTTTGATAGTTGTATTGTCCATCACGTGCTCCGTGCACCTCCGATTATTCGCCGGTCTTCCCGGCACTCCCCAACGGGACCGAGGCCAGCGCCGAGTACTTTGCCCCGCCCGGCGTCAGGATACTGCGCATCAGGTGCACCGAGTCCACCAGCCAGGGTTCGGTGGGCTCTAGGGAGGTGGATGCTACGGCGGCGCTGATCCGCTGCACCAAGCCGCTGGAAACCGGTTCCCGCACCCGGCCCAGCGTCAGGTGGGGGCTGAAGGGACGTTGCTCCCGAGGGAAGCCCAGCGGGGACACGGTCTCCTCGATTTGCTCCCGCAGCCGCTGGAGGGGGTGCAAACCGCCCTGCACCCCGGCCCAAAGGACCCTGGGCCTTCTTTCATTCGGGAACATTCCCAATCCGGACAGGTGAATGGAGAAGGGAGACGCCTCTGCCGCCGGCCGGGCCATCCCCTCGATAATGCCGTCCACCAAACCAGGCTCCACATTTCCCAAGAACTTCAGCGTAAGGTGCATGCCCGCCGGGTTCACCCACCGGACCCCGGCGGGTGCCTGAACGGCTAGGCGCTGTATGACATCGGCCAGCGCCGACTTCGCCGTGGCTGAGATGGCCAGGGCAATGAAGGCTCGTATGGGTTCTCCCGTTTTGGTCAACGGTCCAGCCCCTCACGCAACTCCCGGAGCTTATCGAGCCACCCGGCAAGATCATCCAACGAGAAGCGGGCGTTGGCCGGACTGGGGTTAGGCACGACGAACACCCGGGTCTGTCCGATTTCGAGCTGTTGCAGACCCAGCTCCGGCTTGTCCTTGATCGCTTCGGCGTGCCTGAGGTACTCTGCATAGGCGGTCACCCCCTGGAAGCAGGCGATGCGCGGCTGGTATTTGAGCAGCTTCTCCCGGAGCACCGGCGCCCAGCGGCGATAGTCGGCGGCCCGCAGCCCGGATGCCTGCCGGGTAGGCCTCTTCACAACGTCGGTGAAGCCGATGCCGTGCTGGAGCAGTTCCCCGTCCCGTTGGGGCGACATCTCCCGGCCGGCCAACCCGGACCGGTTCAGGGCCGCCCAGAAGCGGTTGCGAGGGTTGGCGAAGTAGTGGCCCGCCTTGACCGAGGGCTCGGAGGGGTTCAACCCCACGAACACGATGTCCAGGCCCTCTTCCAGGTAGTCCGGCAGGGTATGAAGGCTTTCATCTTGGGGGAGGCCGCACGGCACAGCCCGGTCCTGCGCGTCGCCGCCGGAAGGAGACAACTCCTACAACCCGAGGAGGCGGGCGGCGTTGCCCCAGAGGATGGCCTCCTGGGCCGCCGAATCCAGGCCCGACTCCTCCACCTGCCGCATCATCCGCCGGTGTTCAATAAGCGGATAGTCCGTGGCGAATAGGACCTTGTCCGCGCCGACCAGACCGGCCACGGTGGCGACAACCCGGGGCTGGTACAGGAAGGGCGACGCGGCCATGTCGAAGTAGACGTTCCGGATAACCTCCGGTACCTCCGGCATCATCGCGTAGAAGGGAAGTCCGCCTCCCCAATGGGCGCAGATGATCGGATTTTCCGGGAAGTTCTCGATGAAACGGTAGAGCTTGCCGGGCGTGGTCCGGCCCTTTCCGGGATACTGGTGGCCCGCCGGCTCCGAAGAGTGCACCAGGACGGGCAGGCCAAGCCTCCGGGCCGCATCCATAAGGGGAGCCAGGCCGGGCCTATCGGTGATGTCAAAGCCCTGGGTGTCCGGGTGCAGCTCGCCGACCCCCCGCAGTCCGGCCACGGCGCAACGCTCCAATTCAGCCGCGACCCCGTCTCCCCAAGCCGGGTTGACCGAGCAGAAGCCGCTCAGCCGGTCCGGGAACCGGGCCACCGATTCGGCGATGTAGTCGTTGACTTCCTCGGCCAGCGTCCGGTCGCACCAACCCATTCCCATGACCACGGCTCGGGAGACCCGGGCCCGGTCCATGGCGTCGATCAACGCTTCGGCGGTGGCCATGGTTGCGCCCGCTTCAGGGAAGAGGGTGGCAAAGGTTGCATCGCGCGCCAGCAGTTCGGCGCGCCGGTGCGCAAAGCCGGGCGGAAGAATGTGGCAATGGCTGTCGATTACCTTTTCGTTTATCATGGGATCTCCCACAAGATTATAATAGATGTGTCGTTCGCCGTCCGCCAGTGGGTGTTCTTGACATCCGGCAAGAGCAGGCTGGAATTTGCCCGCCCTCGAATGAGTGGACCGATGGACCTCTAGATTTCGAAAAGGGGTATTGGGTTTGGGAGCAACCACCATAGGCAGCAACAGGAGAGCGGGTCAGATAATCCCTCGTCCCACGAGGGCTCGGCGCGGCATCCAGGGACCGGAGGCATTGGCACGGTTCCTGGGGCGCAACCGGGCCTAGCCCGGAATCCCTGGCGTGGTCAAGCAGCCTGCTGGCAAAGCCGGTCTCTTGCTGGGCGATGTCGCGCCCGATTTCACCTTGCCAACGGCCGACGGCCGGTTCCTGTCCCTTCAGGACTTTCGAGGCGGCAAGGTGCTCCTGGTGTTCCTTCGCCACTACGCTTGACTGCCTTGACGGGATCACCTGTCGCAGTTGCGGCGGCACCACCCTGAGATCGAAGCGCGCAATGGCGCCGTACTGGCGGTTTCATTCGAGCCTCGGGACCGGCTCTTTCAGTTGTCCCGCCAGATGGGGTTGCCCTTCCCCGTGTTGTCCGATCCGGAGCGGGACGTATACCGGGCCTACCGGCTGGGAAGAAGGAGCCTGAGACAGGTGTTCGGCTTGGGGACCATCTGGACCTACATCAAGCTTGTGGGCCGGGGACGGCGGTATCGATTCCAGCGGAGCGACCTGCGGCAAGGGGGCGGTGACTTTGTCGTCGATGAGCAGGGCGTCGTCCGGTTTGAGCACCGGGGCCCCGCACCCCACGACCGCCCGACGATGGAGAAGTTGCTGGAAATTCTGGATACGATCTGAGGCAGTATTTGCCCCTGTTCCGATTCCTCGGGCGCCGGCCGCCAGGTTCCGGCGATAGCGGCCGTGGCAAGATTGCGCTAGACTGGGGCGGGGGTATCGGGTATGGCACGCTTGAGATTCGTACACGCCGCCGATCTGCATCTGGACAGTCCCTTTACCGGCCTGCGAACGGTTGAACCCGCCATCGCCGGCGCCTTGCAAGAGGCGACGTTCGACGCCTTCAGCAACATCATCGAGTTGTGCGTCTCGGAGCGGGTCGACGCCCTACTAATAGCCGGCGACATTTTCGATGGGGCGGACCGGAGCCTCAGAGCCCAACTGAAATTCGTTGACGGATTGAACCGCCTTAGCAATGCCGGCATCAGATCGTTCGTCTGCCACGGCAATCACGACCCGCTCAACGGATGGGAGGCACGGCTTGCTTTCCCGGAGGGGTCCCACCGGTTCGCTGCCGAGGTGGAAGGGTTTCCCGTTTTCGCGGATGATCCGGGTCGATCTATGGTCTACGGAATCAGCTACCCACGGCGGGAGGTCCGGGAGAATCTGGTGCCGCGATTCGGCGGCGTGGAGCGCGGGCCGTTCAATATAGCCCTGCTCCACGCCAACGTGGACAGCGACCCGGCCCACGAGGCCTACGCCCCCTGTAGCCTGGGCGATCTGGAGCGGACGGCCGCTATAGACTACTGGGCACTGGGTCACGTACACACCCGCCGGGTCCTCCGCGAGACCGGCCCCTCGATCGTGTACCCCGGCAATCCCCAGGGCCGGCATCCCAACGAGCGCGGCCCCCGCGGCGTGTACCTCGTCGAGGTGAGCGATTCCGGGCAGGTGCATCTCGACTTTCGCCCCGTCGACGTGGTCCGCTGGGCGAGACTGGAACTTGACATAAGTGGACTGGAAGCCGAGCAATCGCTCTTTGACCGGCTGGAGCAGGAGCTTGCCACCCGCCGGGACCAAGCCGATGGCCGGAGCACGCTCTTCAGGCTGGTGTTGGGCGGCCGGGGCCCTCTTCATCATTCGCTGATCCGCCCAGGGTTTGTCGACGATCTGCTGGAGAGGATCAACGAAACCGGGTCTCAGGAGCGTCCCTTTTTCTGGTGCGAGCGAATACAGGTATCCACGGCCTCTCTCATCGATCGTGAACAAGAACGCCATCGAGGCGACTTCGTGGGAGATCTGGTCCGGCTTCGTGATGAGTGGCAGAAGACTCCGAATTGCCTCGGCGAAATCCGTGAAAACCTGCAGGAGCTATACGGAAGGGGCAACGCGGGCCGTTTCTTGCGGGAGCATTTGCCTACCGATGAGGAATTGCTGGAGTTGATGGCCGGCGCCGAGGCGGCTTGCCTCGCGGAGTTGTTGGAGGAGGACAACGCGTGAGGGTCGAAGATCTGCATATAGAGGGATTCGGTCCTTTCGCCGCCAAACAGGTCGGGCCCTTTACGGGGTCCATCGTCGTTATCCACGGAGTCAACGAGGCCGGAAAGAGCACCCTTCTCGCGTTCATTCGGATGGTCCTCTTTGGGTTCCCCCGATTACCGGATAGGCATTACCCTCCACTGGCCGGCGGTCAGCATGGCGGCCGCTTGACGCTAGTGGATAGCAGCGGGCGCCGGTTCATCGTTGAAAGATTCCGTGGTACCCATGGCGGACCGGTCAGCATCAAGACCGGGGATGGCGCCCCGGCTGACGAGGCGAACCTTCGCCGGCTTCTCAGCGATACCTCATCGGATGTCTTCAAGAATGTGTTCGCTTTTAGCCTCGACGAACTCCAGGAGGACAAATCGCTACAGAATGCCGATGTAGATAACCAGATATACAGCGCCGGGATGGGAGCAGCCAGATTGCCGGGGGCGCTCAATGCAATCAGAAACAAGAAGAACGAAATCTTCCGCAGGCAAGGAAGGAGAAACGCCATAGCAGGGTTGATCGCAGAACTGGAAGTGGTCGGCAGCCGTCTGGATGAGGCGCAGGGGAACGCCGCCAAGTATGGCAGTCTCGTCGCCCGGCTGTCGGAGATCGGCCAGGAAATAGAGTCCGGGGGATCCGATCGCGCCAAGTTGCAGCAGCAATCCGGGGAAGTGGCCCGCTTGCAGGAGGGCTGGGACGACTGGGTTGCCCTCATTGAGGTTGACGATCAATTGAACGAGCTTCCCAGCTTCGACGGTTTCCCGGAAAATGCCGTCGGCCGGCTTGAAGCCGCCCAGGAGCGGGCGGGCAACGGGAAACGGGATTTGGAAGAGGACGCCGAAAAACTCAAACTGGCCGAGAAATCAGCCGAGGAATCGATCGCCGATGAAAGCCTGCTGGAGCATCGGGAAAACGTCGAGCGTATTCGCCGAGGGCGGGCCAGCTTCGACGCATCGGTGCGGGACCTGCCCGACCGCAAGGGAGAGCTACAAAGTTTGGAAGCCGCCCTCGGTGAACGGCTCCGGGACCTCGGCCCTGATTGGGTTGAGGAACGCCTCGATTCCTTTGATACGTCGATAGGCACCCGAGACCACATCGAGGTTTCGCGGCAGACGCTGGCCGGGAGTCATGCCGATCTGCGAGAACGCACCAGCCGTCTGGAACAGTTTCAGGGCCTCCTGAAGGAACACCGGGAAGTCGAGCTTCGAGCCCGAAACGCGGTCGAAGAGAAGGAAGGCCCGTCCCTCGATGCCGCGGCGGTTGAACAAAAACGAACGGCATTGCGGGCCACCCGAACTCGACTGGATGAATACGCCAGGCAACGCCAGCGCCACACGGATTTCCGGGGTCAACTCGAATCCTCCGCGGGCCCGGCGGAAGTCGGGCGGCAGAGCAGCGGATTGCAAAGGATGGGCTTGCCGCTGCTGCTGGCTCTCGCGGCGGTCGTGCTGATGGCGGCCGGAGCGTTCCTGGGGCAGGAGGCGTTGATTATCAGCGGTTTCGCGGGCTTCGTGCTGCTCGGCGTAATTGGATACATCCTCATAAGAGGCGAGCGGACACCTTCGGGCGCTGGTGGCCCGGTCAATCAGGCATTGGCGGGCCTGGTTCGGGATGCCGAGATTGCTGAAACCAAGGCGGAGGCAGAGCTTCAAGAGGCCGCGGCGCCCCTTGGTCTCATTCTGCCTGACGCCGTTGCCCTGGATGTCGTTGAAGGGGAGTTGGACTCTGTCAGCGAGGCCCTTCGCGCCTGGGAGGCCCTGCGGCAGCGGCTCGCCGACGCCACCCAGGCGGTGCGGCAGCAACAAGGCCGCGCGGATGACGCGGCTCAAGCGCGGGAATCGGCGCGGGAAGCGCTGGAGGCGGTGCAGGGGGAATGGCGGACCTGGCTGGTGGACCGTGGCCTAGCCGAGACGCTTACCCCGGAGACGATGGTCGAATTCCGGGGCAGCGTGGAGACGGCGCGGTTCGCTCTGGGGGAAGTCCGGACCATGCGGAGCCGGATCAAGGCCATCGAAAAGGATATTGACGAGTACAAGGAGTTGATTGTTCCTCTCGCGGGCACCTTTGGCATACCGATTGGCGGCACACCGATTGAGACCGGGGTGTCCCGCGAGCTTGCCTCGGCGGCGGACGCTCTGATAGCGCGGTACGTTGCCGTGGGTGATTCAGTAAACCGGCGGGATGTCGCCCGAGAAGAGGCCGAGAATGTCGGTCAACGAGTCCGGCGGCTTGAGAAGCGGCTCGAAGAGTACCAGGAGGTTGTGGTGAAACTCCTCGGCGCCGGCGGCACCGATGACCCCGAGGAATTCCGGCGACGGGCCGCGCAGCACGACGAACGTCGCGACTTGGAGCGAAAGCGCGGTGGATACCAGACAAACCTCCAACGATTGACCGGCCCCGGTGAGCAGTTCGAGCGGTTCAAGGAAGAACTGGCCCAGGCGAGCCCGCAGGCTCTGGAAGAAACCTCTCGCGAGCTTGCCGAGCAAATCGAAGCAAATGAGGAAATCGGAGACACCTTGTTGCGTGAGCAAGGAGAAAAGAGGACCCTCCTGGGCCAGCTAACCAGCGAAGCAGAGTCGTCGGCGCTGCGGGTGAAGAGGAACGCGCTCATGGAGGAGCTACGGGAGCAAGCACGGGAGTGGACGAAACTAACCATAGCTGAGGATTTACTGCTGCGGACCCGCACGAAATTCGAGGAGGAACGCCAGCCGGGAGTGATTCTGCACGCTCAAAAGTTCTTCGGCGCCATCACCGGCCAGCGGTACCCCCGGCTTTACGCTCCAATTGGGGAGCAGACCGTTACGGTGATCGACGAGAACGGCGTCAGCAAACAACCTTCGGAACTCAGCCGCGGCACCAGAGAGCAGCTCTACCTGGCATTGCGCTTCGGCCTGATCCGAGAGTTTGGGGAGCGGAACGAGTGTCTGCCGGTGGTGGTGGACGAGGTGCTGGTGAACTTTGACCCAGACCGGGCCCGGCGCGCCGCCGAAGCCTTCGTGGAGCTTTCGAGAACCAACCAGGTCCTGGTGTTCACCTGTCACCCGGAGATGATCGACCTCTTCACCGGTGTTGCTCCGGACACCCAGGTTATCGAGCTGTAGCCCGCCCGGTACCTGGCCCAGGGTCTCGCAAATAGGTTGATCCCAGGTCCGTCATCCCGGCGAAGGCCGGGATCCAGCCAGCCCCGCTCTGGATTCCGGCCTTCGCCGGAAAGACGGGTGTAGGGGCGGTCTGTCACACAGTTTCGCCCATGGGAAGCTACTTGCAAGACAGTGCGTTAGTTCTCGCTGCCGTCTTCGGTGAACCCGTCATCGCTGAACACGCCCGTTTCCCGGCCTTGGAACACGTGCACCACGAACCCTTCGCGGTCGATGCCCACGGCGTCCACCATGTCCTCGTCCACCGTGTCGATTATCTCCTGAATGGCGTCTTGAGTCAGGCTCTCGTCCACCGCGACGGAAAGGTGGACCACTCCGTTTGCGAAATGGATATCCACCCGCCCCACGGGGCGGTCGTCCTCACGGATGGTATAAGCCTCGGAATAAGGGGTCCGGACCTCGCGCTCGAAGCTAAAGTCCCCCACAGCCCACCTCCCGGTCTAGTATCTGACCTGGCCGTTGCCCAGGATTACCCACTTGTATGAGGTGAGTTCCCGAAGGCCCATGGGTCCTCTGGCGTGTAACTTTTGAGTACTGATGCCCACCTCGGCGCCCAGTCCGAACTGCGCGCCGTCGGTGAACCTGGTGCTCGCGTTGACGAACACCGCCGCGGCGTCCACCTCTTCGAGGAACCGCATCGCCGCCGAATAATCTTCGGTAATGATGGCCTCCGAATGGCCGGAGCCGTAGGTTTCGATATGTTGCAGAGCCTCTTCCAGAGAGTCTACCACCTTGACGGCCGCGGTCAACGACAGGAACTCCTGTCCCCAGTCGTCTTCGACGGCGGGCAGCACCTTGCCCATCGGCAATTCTCCCTCACCGAGGGGGCTCGGCCCCAGGATGCTCAGGGCCCGGTGGTCGCAGTGCAGCTCCACCCCGGCCGCCGCCAGCTCCCGGGCGATGCGGGGCAGACACCGGGGCGCAACGTCGGAGTGGACCAGCACCGTGTCCAGGGCGTTGCACACTGTGGGGCGCTGGACCTTGGCGTTGAAGATTATATCCGCCGCCATCCCCACGTCTGCACCCCGATCCACGTAGGTATGGCACACGCCGATGCCCCCGGTGACGGCGGGCATGGCGGCGTTGTTCGCCACGAAACGGACCAACTCCGCGCCGCCCCGGGGCACCAACAGGTCGATATGCTCTTTCATTCGCAGCATGGCGTCCACCAGGGCCCGGTCCGGGTTGTCGATGAATTGGACGGCCTCCGGCGGCACCCCAGCCTCGGCGATGGCCTCGCGCACCAGTTTGACCAGGGCGGTGTTGGAGTGGAGGCTCTCCTTGCCGCCCCGCAGCAGGCAGGCGTTGCCCGATTTGAGGCACAGGACGGCGATGTCGATGGTGACGTTGGGACGGCTCTCGTAGATGCTGCCCACCACGCCCAGGGGGACTCGGCGTTTGCCCACCCGCAGGCCGTTGGGCAAGGTGGTCATGTCCATGGTCTCGCCTATTGGGTCGGGCAAGGCCGCCACGGCGCGCACGTCACGGGCGATGTCCTGGAGCCGCTCCGGAGTCAGGAGCAGCCGGTCCAGCATCGCCTCGTCGAGGCCGTTACTTCGGGCAGCCTCGTGGTCCCGCCGGTTGGCCGCCAGAACGGGAGACTGGCCGGTTTCAAGCGCCTCCGCGATGTTGAGCAGCGCCCGGTCCTTGATCCGCGTGGACAGACGGGCCACCTGCCGGCTGGCCGCCCGGGCCGCCCGGCCCTTCGCCACAAGCGCGTCAACGGTCTCGATGGTCATGGTTTCTCCGCCGTGAATCCCAGCAGGTTGAAGACAACGGGCACCAGGGTGTGGTTGACTGGGTCAACGCCCAGGCCGAACTCCTCTAGGGCGGTCGCCCCTAACAAGGCTTCAGTCCCGGCATCGCCAAAAACGCAAGATACAATAGCAGTTTCCTGGCCGATACGCACCGGCGCCTGGCACAAGCCCATTTGCACGACACTGCCATCCGCTAGCCGGAAAGGGCGGTGATGCGTAGGCGAGTGTCCTAACTGTTCCATCACGGGCCGAGGCACCAACGTATAGCTGGCGCCCGTATCGACCCGGGCACCCACACTCTCGAAGTGCTGCCCGGCCGCGTCGCCGATCTCTATCGAGTAACGAAAGGTGGTCATCCTGCTACCCTCTTGGGTTTATGACTCTGTTGCCCGCTTCTTCTGACCTGGTTTGTCCTCGCAACCATCGGTGGCGGCATCCGGAACTTGCAGCAATGAGTTGGGCCATGCGCGCCCAAGCTCACCTTAGCCAGGCCCAAACGCCCTGTCCGGGCCGACGCGCCTCATAGCAGCACCAGGTTGTTGCGGTGCACCACTTCCTCGCCGTAGTGGTAGCCGAGGATGCCCTGGATGTGGTCGGAGCGGACCCCTCGAATTCGTCTTACATCCTCTGACTTGTAATTGGCGATGCCGCAGGCGACGCGGCGGCCCCCTTGCTCCAGAACATAAACGATGTCGCCACGGCGGAAATCCCCGTTTGCGCCCGTGATTCCGGCGGGCAGGAGGCTCCCATTGCTCTCCACGAGGGCCCGAACCGCCCCGGCGTCAACCACAATGTCGCCCCGGAGGGAGATCTCGCCTAGCATCCACCTCTTGCGGGCCTCCAGCTTCTCGGCGCCGGGCCGAAAGAGGGTGCCGATGGCCTCTCCCCGTGCCGCCCTTTTCACGGCGTCTTCAGCCAAACCGTGGCACATGACCATGGTAATGCCGGAGGTGGTCACCAGCCGGGCTGCATCCAGTTTGGTGGCCATGCCGCCTCGAGCCCAAGGGTTGCGGTCCCTGCCGGCCAGGGCCTCCACCGCGGCGTCGACCTGGTCCACCACGGGAATCAGGCGTGCCTCGGAGTCCGTGTGGGGGTCGGCGGTATAGAGCCCATCGGTATCGGTCAGTATCACCAGCAGGTCGGCGTCCACCAGGTTGGCCACCAGGGCAGAAAGGCGATCGTTGTCTCCGAACACCTCCCCGATCTCGTCCACCGCCACCACGTCGTTCTCGTTGAGAATGGGCACCACCCCCAGGTCGAGCAAACCCCGGAGGGTATTACGAACGTTCAAGTAGGACTGGCGGTCCGAAAGGTCGTCGACGGTGAGCAGCGTCTGGGCTACCTGGGACCCGTGGGAGGCGAACATTTCCTGGTAGGTGTGCATCAGCCGGCTCTGGCCCACGGCGGCCAGGACTTGCCGGGTTGGGATGTCCCGATCCCCGTTGTCCTGGTCAGGTTCCAACAACTCCCGGCCCGCGGCGATGGCGCCAGAGGTCACCAACAGCACCTCCGCGTTCAACCCCTTCAGCTGGGAGATCTGTCGCGCCAGGTCGCCCATTACCTTCAGGTCAAGGCATCGATGCTCCGGGGCCTCGGTCAGCACGCTGGTACCGGCTTTGACCACGATTCTCCGGTGGCGCAGGCCTTCCGACGCGGTAGAGTCCATAGACGAATCAGTGAGCTGACCGGTGCTGGGCATTGGGGCGAGTCCTTATCGTGGATAGCCAGAGGCGGTGGAGGAGGTTCGGAACTCCTCGTCAGTCGTTTATTATAACATGGCACTTTTGCCGGGCCACCGGCTTCTTGTGCGGGCGGCCCGAATTCAATAGAATGGTTTGATCGGGGCTGGCACTTTGGGTCAGCCCCTTCTGGACGTTTTGCGGGGCTGGGAGCCCTTTCGGGGCTGTTCGAGCAGCGCCTGAGGGCTCAACCGGCCAGGACTTGAATACATGTCTTTGAATGGTGTCCTTTCCGTAATCAGCGGTCACCCGGAGTACCTGCGCCATATGGCGACGGCCCCCACTCCGGAGGCGCCGCCCCGCGTCGCGGTGCGCCAGGGAGCGCGTCCGGGGTATATCGCGGCCCTGTGGCGTCACCAGCCGGGACCGTTACTGGTCATCACCCCTCGCTCGGAGGATGCCCGGCGGCTCCACGACCAGCTCCTCACCTACTTGGGAGAGGGCGAGCAGGTTTACCTGCTTCCGGAGCCGGAGGTGCTTCCCTTCGAACGGCTCTCCGTGGATGCCAACACCAGCAACCAGCGGCTGGCCGCTCTGGCCGCCCTGGCTTCGTCATCGGCAAACCGCGACAGTGAGGACTCCTCACACCCGCTGGTCGTCGCCTCCGTGGGCGCCGTGCTGATCAAAACATTGCCCTTCGAGGTCATGGTTGGCCCCGGCGCCGGGGGCGGAGAGAGCGGTCTCTGGCGGGTCGGCGTGGGCGAGAAGGTGCGGCTCAACCAGCTCTTGGCCCACTGGGTGGACCTGGGCTACCGCAACGAGCCGGTAGTGGAAGCGCCCGGCTGCTTCAGCCATCGGGGCGGCATCATCGACGTCTATCCGGCCCATGCCGACCTGCCCTATCGCATCGAACTCTGGGACGACGAAATCGACACTATCCGGCAATTCGATCCCTACAGCCAGCGCTCGGTTCGCGGCGTGGAGGAGGTGCGCCTCATCCCCGCCAGGGAGCAACTACCGAACCTGACCAGCCCGGTGCGGGTTCGAGAGCTTGTCTCGGGGATCGACTTCACCCGCTGCAATAAGGACATCCAGGAACGGATGGAAGAGGAGATCGCGGCCCTGTTCACCGGGCCGAACATCGAGACCATCTCCTTCTACAACGGCCTGCTGAATTCGGCTAACCTGCTCGAATACCTGCCGAAGCATGGGCGGATAGTCCTGGAGCGGGCCAGCCAGATCGAAGCCGAAGCCCTGGAGCTACAGGAGCGGTTCGACCGGATGCGGTCCAACCGGGAGGATCGCGGCGAGCTTCCCGCCGGCTTTCCGACCCCATACCTGCCCTGGCCGGAGTTCACCGCGGAGCTGGAGCAGCGTCCCCGGTTGCTGCTCCAGACCTGGGTCAATGACGAGGACGACCGCATCTTCCAGCCGGTGGCCCCCTACTACGGGCGGTTGGAGGAACTGGCCGGCGATGTCCTGCGTCACCAACAGGAAGGCCGGGCCGTGGTGGCGGTGACGCAGCACGCCCGCCGCCTGGCCGAAATTCTGGAGCAGGCCGGCGCCGGGGTTACCCTATCCACGACGCTAGAAGAACCGCCCCAACCCGGCCGCGTCTACCTGGTGTCCGGGTCGCTGCGGGAAGGCTGGACCATCGACGCCCCAACATCCGGCGCTGCCAGGGACAACGGCGATGGTCCCCATTCAGAAAGTGGGTTGGAAAACCGGGAAGGTGCGCCCTGCTCCCTCACTTTGTTGACCGACGCCGAGCTGTTCGGCACGGTCAAAGAGCGGCGCTACCGCCGGGTCCAGAGGGCGGAGCACGGCCCGGCGGTGGTCCTCTCCGACCTGGTCCCCGGCAGCTACGTGGTCCATATCGACCACGGCGTGGCCCGTTTCGCCGGGACCACCAAGATCGGAGAGGACGGCGAGGAAAAGGAATACCTGGTCCTGGAATACGCCGAGCAGGACAAGCTCTACGTGCCCACCGACAACCTGGACCGGGTAAGCGCCTACGTTGGGGCCATGGACCGCCCGCCCAACCTGACCCGCCTCAGCGCCGCCGATTGGGCCAGGGTCAAGGAACGGGTCAAAAGGGCCACCAGAGAGATGGCCATGGAGCTGCTGCAGCTCCACGCCTCTCGCCAGGCCGCCCAGGGCCACGAATTCGGCCCGGACACGGTCTGGCAGCAGGAGCTGGAAGACTCGTTTCCCTTCGAGGAAACCCCCGACCAGGCCAACGCCATCAACGAAGTGAAAGCGGATATGGAGCGGACCAAGCCCATGGACCGGCTGATCTGCGGAGACGTCGGTTACGGCAAGACCGAGGTCGCGCTGCGGGCCGCCTTCAAGACGGTGAACGACGGTATGCAGGTCGGGCTCCTGGTCCCTACCACCGTGCTGGCCCAACAGCACTACGCCACCTTCAGCGAGCGCCTGAGCCCCTTTCCGGTGCGGGTCGAGGTCCTCAGCCGGTTCCGCACCCGCAAGGAGCAGCAAGAGGTTATCCAAGGGCTGAAAGACGGCACGGTCGACATCGTAGTCGGCACCCACCGCCTGCTGCAGAAGGACATCCATTTCAAGAATCTGGGCCTGGCGGTGGTCGATGAAGAGCACCGGTTCGGGGTCTCCCATAAGGAGCGGCTGAAGAGGCTCCGGCGGGAGGTGGATGTCCTGACCCTGAGCGCCACTCCAATTCCCCGCACCCTGAACCAGGCCCTCTCCGGCATCCGGGACCTGAGCACCATGGACACTCCCCCTGAGGCGCGCCTGCCGGTGAAGACCTTTGTCTCCGAGTACAGCGAGGAGGTCATCAAGGAGGCCATCCTCCGGGAGCTGGAACGCAACGGCCAGGTCTTCTTCCTGCACAACCGGGTCAGGACCATCCAGCAGAAGGCGGCTGAGATTCTTGAGCTGGCGCCCCAGGCCCGTATCCTGGTTGCTCACGGCCAGATGGTCGAGGGGGACCTGGAAGACGTGATGATGGCTTTTTCCAGAGGCGAGGCCGACGTGCTGATGTGCACGACCATCATCGAGTCCGGACTGGACATGCCCAACGTGAACACGTTGATCGTGGACCGGGCCGACCGGTTCGGCCTCTCCCAGCTGTACCAACTCCGGGGAAGAGTGGGCCGGGGCGACCACCGGGCTTACGCTTACCTGCTGATCCCCCGGGGGCGGCGAATTACCGAGGCGGCGGAACGGAGGGTCCAGGCCATCCTGGAAGCGTCCGATCTGGGCTCCGGCTTCCGCATAGCCATGCGTGACCTGGAGATACGCGGCGCGGGCAACCTGCTGGGCGCGGCGCAGAGCGGCCACATCCAGGAGGTCGGGCTGGACCTCTACAGCCAGCTGCTCCAGGAGGCGGTCCGCGAGCTGTCCGAGGAAACGGGCCTGGAAGTCCCGGCGCCCAAACAAGACACCACCGAGCTGCCACGGCTGGAGCTGCCCATCCAAGCCCGCATCCCCGAGAGCTACATCGCGCACCTGCCCACCCGGCTGTCCGTATACCAGCAGATTGCCCGCGTCGCCCAGCGGCGGGGCGTGCCGCTGCTTCGGGACGAGCTACTCGACCGGTTCGGACCCGTGCCCCCGGAGGTGGAGAGCCTGCTGCTGCTGGCCGACCTTCGGGCCCTGGGCGCCCACGTCGGCGTTGAGTCCATGCAGCACAATGGAGAATCGGTTGTGCTGACGCTACGTTCTTCGGTGGGTGGGGCCAGGACCCCCCTGCAGCGGGCCATGGGCCCATTGGTTAACGTCGGCCACAAGCAGATCAGCATGTCCGTGCGGCGCTTGGGAGACCAGTGGCTGTCCCGGCTCACCAAGGTGCTGGAGCGGTTTCAAGTGTTCCAGGCGAAGCTTCAAGCCATGGCGCGGGAGGAAGCCACCGGCGCCGCGGGTGACCCGTCCGGCGATGGAAGGGAGCCCACCGATGCCGCCCGTTTGCCTTTCGGCGGTGCTTAAATGAAGCGCCCGCCGGGGTAGGCAAGGGGATTGAAATCGCGGCACGAGGACCCATTCCCGGCGGCTCCGATGAGCAAAAGGAGATAAGCCATCTCAGCTACTGAAACGACACTCTCCGCCCTGGAGCGCAACTGGCAGATGGTCCATTGGGCGCTGGAGGGCATGACCGAGGCGACCATGGCCGGCCGCCCCAACGATCAATCCAACTCCATTAGCTGGCTGCTGTGGCACATGACCAGGGTGGCTGACCGCTTCATCCATACCCGGTTGAAGGGTGCGCCGCAACTGTGGATCGAGGACGGTTGGCACGGGAAGTTCGGGATGCCCGCCGACCCTCACGACTTCGGCATGGGCTGGAGCCTGGAGGAGGTGGCTGCCTGGCAGCCGCCGGGTAGGGAGGTGCTGGTGGAGTACTTCGAAGCCGCGAACTCCGCAACCCGGGACTATCTCCGGCCTCTCACGGCGTCCGGCCTGGAGCGGAAGATATACTTTCCCGCTCCCCCCGACACGATTTCCGTTGGCGACGCCCTGGGCATCCTGGTCTGGGACAACATCGCCCACGGCGGCCAGATTGCCTACCTGCGGGGCTACTATCAGGGTGTGGGCTGGCAGCGGGAGAGACAGAACCCTCGCTTGATCTAGCCTCAAAATGCCTGTGAGCAAACCTAGCGGGTAGCCGTCTCTGCTCTTAATGGCAGATTGCCGCCCGCCAAGCGCCGTGAAACGGACCCCGGCGTTGACTGGCGCGAAGAGCTGGATGTACACTCCCGCCGCGGGCCGTCGTTTCCAATAGGCCGTGCTCGGGGCCGTCGAAGGGCAAGAAGCCGGACGAGCAACCCATTAAGCCGGAATCTGTCCGCAACCCAGGCGCCCATTTCAACCGGGAGCACGGTAGGCTCGGGCCTCCCATACACTCAGACCGGTGGCCGGCCTCTTTACCTCACCCCTGACAACTTTCAGGAGACGATTATGGCACGGCAGGCCAAGGGCAAACCACGCCCCGGCGGCAAAAGAGAAGGCTCGGCCCTTGACCCGGCGGCCAAACGGCAGTGGGAGCAAACGGTACTCAAGGCGGAGTTGAAGGGGAAGCCGGAGAGGCAAGAGGAGTTCCGCACCCTGGGCGGGGAGTACCCGGTGGAGCGGCTGTACGCCCCGGCCGGCGCCGAGCACGCGGATTATCTGCGGGACGTCGGTTTTCCGGGTCAGTACCCCTTCACCCGGGGCCGGTATGCCGCGGGCTACCGCAACTTCGAGTGGCCCCACGACTTCTATACCGGCTATGGCGGCGGCGAGGACGCCAACCAGCGGTACCGTCAACTGGTCGCCCACGGCGCAACCTCGCTGACCATGGCCATGGACCTGCCAACCCAGCTAGGATACGACCCGGACCACCCCATGGCGGCCGGGGAACCGGGAAGGGTGGGGGTGGCCGTCGGCTCCCTCCGGGACGCAGAGGACCTGCTGGAGGGCGTTCCGCTGGACCGGGTGGGCATCAGCACCGTGGGTAACTGCATCGGACCCTACGTCTTGGCCCTGTTCCGGTCGGTCGGCCAGGTGAAGGGCTACGACCCGCGGCGGATGCGGGTGCGTCTTCAGAACGATCCGATAAAGGAGTACACGGGGCGAGGCACCTACATCTTCCCCATCCGCATGGCCCTCGAGTTGTCCATGGACGTGGTGGAGTACGTCATCGAGAACCTGCCCGGCTGGGTCCCTCAGTACGTGTGCAGCACCCAGGTACGATGGGGCGGTGTGGGTCCCGCCGAGGAGACGGCTTTTGGCATCGCCAACTTTCTCACCTACGTGGAGGCGGGCCTGGCGCGTGGGCTGAAGCTGGAACAGTTGGTGCCCACCATGGACCTTCACATGTCCACCGAAGGGGACATCTTCGAAGAGGTAGCCAAGTTCCGCGCCACCAGGCGGCTCTTTGCCAAGCTCATCAACGAGCGGTACAACGTTGACGACCCGGGAATCGCCGGGCTGCGTCTTTCCACCTACACCTCTGGACACCGTTTGACGGCCCAGCAGCCCCTCAACAATGTGGTTCGCAGCACCCTGCACGTGCTGGCGGCCATGCTGGGCGGCGTGGAGCATATCTGGGCGCCCGCCTACGACGAAGCTCTGGCCCTGCCGACCTACGAGTCCACCCGGGTTGCCCAGCTCACCAAGCAAATCATCCACCACGAAAGCGGTGTCACCAACACGGTGGACCCCCTGGCCGGCTCCTACTTCATGGAGGACCTGACGGCCAAGCTGGAGGAGGAGGCTCGCCTCATCCTCGACCAGGTTGACGGCATGGGCGGGGCCATCCCGGCCATCGAGGCAGGGTTCTACGACCGGAAAATGGTGGAGGGGACGGTGCGGTACCAGCGGCAGGTGGACAGTGGGGAACGGGTTGTCATCGGAGTCAACAAGTTCCAGGAGCAGGAGGAGCAGCCCGTGACCATCTTCCAGGTCCATCCGGAGACGGAGCAGCGCCTGGTCCAGCGCGTTGTGCGGCTCCGCCAGGAGCGGGACGGCGCCCGGGCGAAGGAGACTCTGGCGCGGTTAGAGGACGCTTGCCAGCGGAAGGTGGAGAACCCCCATTACAACACCGTTCCCGCCATGCTGGAAGCGGTCCAGGCGTCCTGCACCGTCGGCGAGATCTTCGGCGTGATGCGGGATGCCTTCGGCGAGCACGTTCATTCGGGAACCTTCTAGCAGGAGGTCTCAGGGACCATGACCACCCCATTGCAACCGAAGCGGGCGCAACCGGTTCGGGTCCTGGTGGCCAAGCCCGGCCTGGACGGCCATGAAATGGGCGCCAAGCTGGTGGCCCGCATCCTGCGGGACGCGGCCATGGAGGTGGTGTACACCGGGCCTCGCCAGTCCCCGGAGATGGTGGTTGCGGCCGCCCTCCAGGAGGATGTCGACATCATCGGCTTGAGCTTCCTCTCCGGCTCACATGAAGGGCATTGCCGCCGGATTCTGGGGCTTCTTAAAGAACAGGGACTTGGCGATATCACCGTGATTGTCGGGGGCATCATTCCCCAGCAGGACATCCCGGCGCTGAAGTCCATGGGTGTAGCCGCGGTGTTTGGCCCGGGCACCGACCACCGGGACATCATCCGAACGGTGCAGGACTTGGCGAAGGGCTGCGGGGGGTAACTCGCGGAAGCCAGGCCGGCTCCAGGCCGGTTGACGGCGTTGGTGAGAGATACTACCATGGCCCTCGTCGGAGATGGCGCCTTGGCCGTGCCCCAGCGCGTCGTTTTGCGACACTTCGAGCCGCGAATGTCCGTCCCGCAACCATTCCGTGGTTGCGCTCTATTCCTCCGGCAGGAGGGCCGCCGTGGACTTCAAGTTCAGCCCGGAAGACGACACCTTTCGCAACGACCTCCGAGGTTTCCTCGAAACGGAGCTTCCTCCCGATTGGGAGGGCCAAGGCCGGCGGCCCGAGGTTCAAAATTGGGACTTTGCCAGGCAAGTGCGCAAGAAGCTGGCGGCCAGGGGCTGGTTGACCATGCACTGGCCGGAGGAGTACGGCGGTCAGAACGTTTCGCACGTGCGCACGGCCATCTTCAACGAGGAAATGACCTACCTGCGGGCTCCGGGGCGGGACCATGCCGGGGTCCGGATGCTGGCCCCCACCTTGATGATTCACGGCTCCGAGGAGCAGAAGCAGACCCACCTCCCTCCGGTCGCCCGAGGTGAGGTCCAGTGGTGCCAGGGGTACAGCGAGCCGGAGACGGGGTCGGACCTCGGCTCTCTCAGCATCCGCGCCGTCCGGGATGGCGACGACTTCGTCATCAACGGCAGGAAAATATGGACCAGCCTGGCCCACCTGGCGGATTGGATAATGCTGTTGACCCGATCCGACCCCGACGCCCCCAAGCACCGGGGTATCAGCTTCATCCTGGTGGATATGAAGACCCCGGGAATCGAGGTGCGGCCCATCGACAACATCGCCGGGGGCCGGGAGTTCAACCAGGTAATCTTCGATAACGTCCGGGTCCCCCGCAAGAACGTGGTCGGGGAGGAGGACCGGGGTTGGTATGTGGCCGTGACCCTGCTGGACTTCGAGCGGTCCGGCATCGACTTTTCGGCCGCGGCCCGCCGCTTGCTGGACGACGTGCGGGGGTACGCCGCCGAGACCACCCGCCAGGGCCGGGCCTTGATCGACACCCCCTGGGTGCGCAGCCTGTTGGCCGACCGGTACATCGAATGCGAAGCGGCCCGCCTGATGGCCTATCACGTGGCCTACATGCAGAGTCAGGGGCTGGTGCCCAACAAAGAGGCATCCACGAGCAAGGTATTCGGGACCGAGACACTCCACCGGGCGACGGTGGCGGGGATGCAGGTTCTGGGCCCTTATGGAGCGCTGGGCCGTGGGGAAAAATGGGCGCCCCTCCGGGGCCGGGTTCAGGAAAACTGGATGATCAGCTTTTCCAACACGATCGCCGGGGGGACCTCCGAGATCCAGCGGAACATCATCGCCAGCAGAGGCCTGGGCCTTCCCCGAGGCTGAGGTCCGGGCGGGCCGCTGGCCGCGGAGCGGGAAAGGACCGCGCCCAAAGGCCCGTCGTCATGCGACTATTGAGTAGTCGAACCCTATTTATCGAACAGGAGAGTCAGCGTGGATTTCAAGTTCAGCACGGAAGACGACACCTTTCGCCGGGAACTCCGAGAGTTTGTACAAGCGGAGCTTCCATCCGATTGGGAGGGCCCCGGCCGGTGGCCCGATGATTACGATTGGGACCTTACCCGGCGGATGCGCAAGAAGATGGCGGCCAGGGGCTGGCTGACCATGCACTGGCCGGAGTCGTTTGGCGGCCAGGACGCGTCGCCGGTGCGCAATGCCATTCTCAACGAGGAAATGACCTACATGCGGGCTCCGGGCCGGGACATATTCGGGGTCCGGATGCTGGCTCCCACGTTGATGATCAACGGCACCGAAGAGCAGCGGCAGGCCCATCTTCCCGGGGTTGCCAAGGGTGAGGTCAATTGGTGCCAGGGGTTCAGCGAGCCGGAATCTGGGTCGGACCTGGCTTCCCTCAGCACCCGCGCCATCCGGGATGGCGACGACTTCGTCATCAACGGCAGCAAGATTTGGACCACACTGGCCCACCGGGCGGATTGGATGATGCTGTTGACCCGCACCGAACCCGACGCCCCAAAACACCGGGGCATCAGCTTTATTCTGGTGGATATGAAAACCCCGGGCATCGAGGTGCGGCCCATCACCAACATTACCGGGACTCAGGAATTCAACCAGGTAATCTTCGATAACGTCCGGGTGCCCCGCCGGAACGTGGTCGGAGAGGAGGACCGGGGCTGGTACGTGGCCGTGACTCTGTTGGACTTCGAACGGTCCGCCGTCGATTACTCGGCCTGGGCCCACCGGTTGTTGGACGATGTTCGGGGGTACGCCGTGGAGACCACCCGCAACGGCCGGCCCCTGATCGGGACCCCCTGGGTGCGGAACCTGCTGGCCAACGGGTTCATCGAAACCGAGGTGGCCCGCCTGATGGCCTACAACGTGGCCTACATGCAGGGCAAGGGACTGGTGCCCAACCGGGAGGCGTCCATGAGCAAGCTGTTCGGGAGCGAGACCCTCCACCGGGCGACAGTGGCCGGGATGGAGATCCTGGGCCTGTACGGAACACTGGGTCGCGGCGAGAAGTGGGCGCCCCTCCGGGGCCGGATCCAGGAAAACTGGCTGATGAGCTTCTCCCACACGGTCGGCGGCGGGACCTCCGAAGTCCAGCGAAACATCATCGCCAGCCGGGGTCTGGGCCTTCCCCGAGGTTGAGGTCCGGGCGGGCATTGAAGCCGAACGCAGAAAAGGGGGCCGCTACGGCCCCCTTTCTAGTCTCGGAGTTCCCCGGCATGAGACCCCGGGGCGCCCAGCCTAGGTCATCGCGGAGAAGCCCTGCAACCTTTGCAACACCTCAAGAGCGCCCAAGACCAGGTCATCCATTATCCTGGCGGCGGGTTTAGATTCCTTGAGCAGACCGCCGATCTGCCCCGCCGGGTTGTTTATCAAATCCTGGCGTCCCGCTTGGTGCGCCGCGTCCACCAGGTCTTCCATCAGGGCCCCCTGCAAGGGCATGGGCAACGGGTCCAGGTCCGAGTTCTCCCACGCATCCATGACCACGTTCTTGTATTGGCGGACAGGCTTCCCGGTGGAGGACCGGCTGGTCGGGAAGTCCTCGGAGGCTCCCCGGAGGATGTCCTCCTTATGGAGGTCTGGAATCTCGCACTCCTCGGCTACCAGGAAGGCGGTGCCGACCCAAGCTCCCACGGCGCCCAGGGCCAGGGCGGCGGCAACTCCTCGCCCGTCTCCGATGCCTCCCGCCGCGATTACCGGGGTGGGCGCGACGACATCTACGACCTGGGGGATCAAAGGGAAGTTCGCGATTCTGCCGGTATGCCCACCGGCCTCGAATCCCTGGGCCACGACGATGTCCACGCCGGCCTCCATCTGCCGCCGGGCATGGCGCACCGAGCCCGCCATGCCGAAGACGGTGATGCCTTGCTCGTGGGCCATCGGGACCATCCAAGATGGGTCGCCCAGAGCCGCCGCGAACACCGGGACCTTCTCCTCCAGCACCACCTCCACCGCCTCCTGAACGTTCTTGCGGGTAACCAGCCTCTTCCTCTCCGCATAGGCGTCCGGAAGGTTGAATTCTCGCATCAAGCTCTGGACGAACGCCACGTGTTTGGGGTATTCACGCCGGAGCTGTTCCCGGACGGCCGAGCGGGTGTCTCCGGTTTCGGCCAGGCTGACGGGCAGGAGCAAGTCCACCCCGAAGGGCTTGTCCGTCAGTAGCCGGACCTCCTGAATGCAAGCGCGGAGATCCGCGAGGTCCAGTCCGGTACCCCCAATGACACCCAGGCCGCCGGCGTTGGAGACCGCCGCGACGAGGCTGGGCGGCGTGACCTGGCCCCTCCCGCCCATGCCTGCCAAGCAGATGGGGTACTCGATCCCAAGACGGTCGCAGAGTGGGGTCCGCAAAGCCGGTCTTTCCATCTTGATGCCTCCTTGCCCAGTCCCGGTTTGTCATTTTGATGCGAGGTGTTTCCCGGATGCCAATCCGCCGGTTGGGCCGTGGCAGACACCTCCGGCTCAGACCCCGAAGCCGGAAGCCGGGCGCCGGACGAGCCCGCGGGGGTCTGGGTTTTCCCCGAGGCTGAGCCCCGGCCGGTGCATTGGTCGTGGAGCAATAAGGGACCGCGGAGAGCCTTGCCTAGGTCACCGCAACGAAGCCCCGCAACCGTTGCAGCACCTCCACGGCGCCCTGGACCAGCTCATCCATTATCCTGGCGGCGGGCTTGGATTCCTTGAGCATCCCACCGATCTGTCCCGCCGGGCTGTTTATCAGATCGTGGCGTCCCGCTTGTTCCGCCGCGTCCACCAGGTCTTCCATCAGGGCGCCCTGCAATGGCATGGGCAACGGTTCCAGGTCCGAGTTCTCCCACGCATCCATGACCACGTTCCTGAATTGCCGGACCGTCTTCCCGGTGTAGGTTCGGCTGATGGCGAAGTCTTCGGTGACTCCCTGGAGGATGTCCTCCTTGTGGCGGTCCGGTATCTGGCACTCCTCGGCCACCAGGAAGGCGGAGCCAACCCAAGCTCCCACGGCGCCCAGGGCCAGGGCGGCGGCGACTCCTCGCCCGTCTCCGATGCCCCCCGCCGCGATCACCGGCATGGGCGCGACGATGTCCACGACCTGGGGAATCAAGGGGAAGTTCGCGATTCTGCCGGTATGGCCGCCGGCCTCGTGTCCCTGGGCCACGACGATGTCCACTCCGGCCTCCATCTGCCGCCGGGCATGGCGCACCGAGCCCGCCATGCCGAAGACGGTGATGCCTTGCTCGCGGGCCAGAGGGACCACCCAGGACGGGTCGCCCAGGGCCGCCGCGAACACCGGTACCTTCTCCTCCAGCACCACCTCCACCAGCTCCTTGACGTTCTTGCGGGTGACAAGCCGCTTCCTCTCGGTATAGGCGTCCGGAAGGTTGAATTCCCGCATCAAGCTCTGGACGAACGCCACGTGTTTGGGGTATTCACGCCGGAGTTGTTCACGGACGGCCGAGCGGGTGTCCGCCGTTTCGGCCAGGCTGACGGGCAGGAGCAAATCCACCCCGAAGGGCCTATCCGTCAGGGACCGGACCTCCTGAATGCAAGCGCGGAGATGCTCGGGGCTGAGTCCCGAACCCCCGATGACGCCCAGACCGCCGGCATTGGAGACCGCCGACACGAGCTTGGGCGGTGTGGCTCTGCCCCGGCTTCCCATGCCTGCCAAGCAGATGGGGTACTCGATCCCCAGACGGTCGCAGAGCGGGGTACGCAAGGCCTGCCTTTCCATATCCATGCCTCCTTGCCCAATGCCACCTTGTCACTCGGAGTTGGGTGTCCCGGATGCCATTCCGCGGGTTGGGTCTTTCAAGACGCCTCCCGCTCAGACCCCGAAGCCGGAAGCTGGGCGCCGGCGAAGCCCCCGGTGTCTTCCGCCGGGTTTCCCCATACTCAAATGCCTGAACGCAACCAAGGTACCGATCTTGACGAGGGGTATGGTAGTATCATTCACGAATGCCGTCAATCGCTTCAGAATCGATGATTCCCGCTTTCGTGGTCCGCCTCCGGCAGGCGCGGTCACCCGGCACCAGGGTCGTTGGCGGATTCCGGTACAGGAGGTTCTAGTGAAACGTTCGCCCGACGTGATCGTGGTTGGAGGCGGTGTGGTGGGCGCCGCGGTTGCCTACTACCTGAGCCGGGAAGGAACACGAGTCCAGGTCCTTGAACGGCAGGCCCTGGGCAGCGGGTGCTCTTTCCACGGGACCGGGATGGCTATCTCGAACCTGAGGGAGACGCAGAGAAAGGGTGCGGCCTTTGCTATCAACCGCGCCAGCCGGCTCCTTCTCAGCGACATCTGCGGCCAGCTCGCCGAGGAGACGGGGACCGACACCCTGTTTCAGGAGCGGGACATGCTTCTGGTGGCCATGAACGAGCAAGAACTGGCGCAGCGGACAGCGGACATGGAATGGGTTTCTCAGAGGGGGGTACGGGTCCGCTGGCTCGAGAGAGATGAGGCCTTGGCTCTGGAGCCTCGCATCAGCCCGGCGGTCCTGGGAGCGGTCTACGAAGAAGGGACAGCGCAGGTGGACGGATACCGCTTCACCCTGGCGTTCGCCGCGGCGTCGGAAAAGCGGGGCGCTACCGTGCGTCAGCGGGAAGTCGTGGGTCTGGAGTGGGAGGGCAGCCGCGTTACCGGGGTAAGAACGCCCACTGAAACCATTCCCTGTGACGCGGTGGTCCTGGCCATGGGTGCGGAAACCGGCGCCGCTTCCGAGTGGATTGGTTTTCCGATCCCGGTCCGGCCCCTCAAAGGGCAGATTCTCCGGTTGCGCCTACCGGGGAAACCCCTCGACTACTTCGTTAACATCCTCGAGCTGGGTACCATCGTTCCCCGGCGGGACGGGCTTACGAGCATTGGGACCTCATACGAGGATACCGGCGATCCCCAACCTACCGAGGACTTCAAGCTTAGAATTCTCTCCCGGGGGATGGAAATCCTACCCTACATTGAAGAGGCGGAGGTGGTAGAGCACCTGGCAGGCTTTCGGCCCCTCTCTGCCGACATATGCCCCATTATAGGTCCGGTGCCCGGCTGTGAGGGGTTGCACCTGGCTACCGGCCATGGACCCTGGGGAATTCAACTGGCCCCGATAACCGGCAAGCTTATCGCCGACCTCATACTTCGGGGTGAAACCTCGGAAGACCTGGCCATGGAGCATTACTTGCCGGCGCGTTTCGAGGGATTCACACCGGGACCGGACAGCTTCCGGCACCTGGGGACGATCGACTAGATGCTTCCTTCCCTCTCTAAGCATTGATCGACGGGCGAAATCCTCCTCTGTGCCTCTTTTCTAGAGAGGGTTAAAGGGGGATTTCCTCGCCGCAAGTTTTGGCGGCTCGTTCGAAGGCCGGTGGGACGACGGTCGAGGGTGTTCGGTTTGATGTTAATATACTCAACAAAACGCCGCCGCCTCTCCATGGGATGTCGGATTGATCGATCTGGTTGTGGCCGCCTGACGGACCGAGCCGGGTTTTGACGGCGGTACGAAAGCGGCCTATGCGGGCCTGGGTAATCGAGTCCATAATGCCGGGAGGCGAGGTTCAGACTAGCTGAAGGAGAGTTTCATGGGCGATCTAGATGGAAAAGTGGTGATCGTTACCGGTGCGAGCCGGGGTATCGGCAAGGGCATCGCCAAGACCTGTGGGGTGGAGGGCGCCACGGTGGTGGTGGTGGCGCGCACGGAACAGGAGGGCGGCAGGTTGCCCGGCACTATCCACCAGACGGTCCAGGATATCAAGGACGCCGGCGGCCAGGCGCTGGCAGTCAAGTGCGACGTGACCGACGAGGAACAGGTACAGGCGTTGGCCAATCTTATGGTCGATACCTACGGCCGCATCGACGCGGTGGTGAATAACGCGGGAGTCCAGGTCAACACAGAACTCCTGGACCTGCAAACGCGCCACTGGGACCTGACGATGCGGGTCAACCTGCGCGGCCCGTTCCTGTGCTGCAAGTACCTGACGCCGGTGATGATCCAACAGAAATCTGGCAGCATCGTCAACATTACGTCCAGCGCCGGAGAGCGGGTGAGGCCCAAGGGCATCAGCTACTCTGTAACCAAGGCGGGGTTAAACATGATCACCCTCGGGCTGGCCCAGGAGCTGGAGGAGCACGGCATCGCGGTCAACGCCCTGAGCCCGGGACCGATAATGACCGAGGGGGCGGTGTTGGTGCGCCCCGCTGACTTCGACTGGACGGGTTGGGAACCGCCGGAGGTGGTGGGACTCGCGGCGGTGTGGCTGGCGCGGCAAACAGCTAAAAGTTTCACCGGCCAGGTGGTGAACCGCTCAGACTTCGGCAAGACCTGGGGGACTTAAGGCCCGCTGCCCCCCTCTGCAAACTGAATAACGCGAAAGCTAAGTTTCCCGTCATGCAGCCCAATTTCGTGCCATCCGGAACCCCTGTCGGTCACCCTGAGCCCTGGTCGGTCACCCCGAGCCCCTGTCTGTCACCCCGAGCGGAGCGAGGGGTCTCAGGGTTTGTCCGGCGCCGGGGTCAGAGGCGCGGCCTCCCCTCCGTGCGCACCCGGCTGGCCGGCGGAACCGCCGGACATGATGGCAGAGTCGTTGAGAAACCGAACACTAGGAGGTAAAGAATGTTCAAGGGAATAGACCACATGGTCATCGCGGTCAATGACCTGGAGCAGGCGGTCAAACACTACGAGTCGAAGCTGGGTCTCAAGGCCAACGAAGGAGGCGGAGAGCACCCGGAACTGGGTTTGCGAAATGCCTATCTTCCCCTGGGTGATGGGGGGGCGTTCATTGAGTTGGCGCAACCCCTGGGACCCGAAACTCCTCTGGGACGCACCATCGCGCGCAAAGGCGAGGGTATCCATCTGCTGGCGATGGCGGTGGACGACCTCCAAAAGGCGGTGGCCCAATTGAAGGAGAACGGCGCCCAGATAATCGAGGCGGGCTCCATGGTCTTTATTCACCCCAGGGACGCCCATGGCATCATGTTCCAGCTTGTGGAGCGCAAATAAGAGCCAAGTGCCCTTCGTGTAGCCGGGCACGACACCAGGGGGAGCCGCTGCGGCGGGCGTCAGCGTCAGGCAAGCAATCGCGGGCCCAGCCGGCTCCTCCATAATTTTGCCTGGCTCTCTGGTAACACCCTCTGCTGTAGTGCCCCACCACGCTATCCGACGGTTCTCGACGCGGATAGCGTTGGGGTGGCCCTGCCGACCCGGGAGGTCATTTGATGTCACGGCGTCCTCTGGAAGGAATACGAGTCCTGGACCTGGGCCAGGAGATCTCCGGCCCTTTCTGCGCAAAAATGTTGGGGGCCCTCGGCGCCCAGGTAATCAAGGTGGAACCGGAGCAGGGTGATGCCGCCCGCCGTCTCGGCCCTTTCCCCGGAGACGTGCCCCATCCGGAGCGGAGCGGGCTGTTTCTCTATCTCAACACCGGTAAGCAGGGGGTCACCCTGGACCTCGGCACCGCCGGGGGCCGGGAGCTGTTCCTGCGCCTGGTAGCCTGGGCCGACGTGGCCGTGGAGAACTCCGGGCCCCGGGTGCTATCTTCCCTGGACCTCAGCTACGAGGTGCTGCGGCAGGTCAACCCGCGCCTGATCCTCACCTCCATCACCCCCTTCGGCCAGAGCGGCCCCTACCGTGACTACCGGACCTCGGAGATAGGCCTCCACGCCATCAGTGGCGAGATGTCGGTGGCGGGCCTGCCGGGCCGGCCTCTAAAGAAAGGTGGGGAACTCGCCCATTACCTGGGCAGCCTCAACGGCTTCCTTGGCACCATGGGCGCCCTTTTCCTGCGGGAAGATACCGGCTGCGGGCGGCATGTGGACGTGTCTCTATCCGAGGGCTTCAGCGCCATCTTGGGGGGCGCCATTATGGAGCATTCTTTCCTGGGCCATCCACCCATGCGCCGGGAGGGGATGCCCTGGCCTCAGGGTGTCTATCAGTGCAGAGACGGCTACATGATGAACATGGTCCGCGGGGGCTCCAAATGGCGGCCAGACTTCGCCGCTCTGATTGGCGACCCCGCGCTGGCTCGGGAGCCGGCGCCGCCCGCCGCCTCAACGTCTTCTGATGACCAGGCCCCGGAGCCGGACGAACTGGTCGCTCCCTACGTAGCCTGGCTCAAAGCCAATACCAAGGAGCATATCTACCACATTGCCCAGAAGGTCCGATTGCCCTTCAGCTACGTGTGTACCGCGCCGGACATATTGGCCTCGCCCCAGTTGGCCCACCGGGGCTTTCTGGAGCAGGTGGAGCACCCGGTAGCGGGGACCCTCACGCTCATGGGCATGCCCTTTCTCCTGGACGGCGAGCGCTGGTCCCTGGGCCGGGCGCCGCTTCTGGGAGAGCACGACGAGGCTGTATTCCACGGGATACTGGGGCTGAGCAAGCAGGAGGTGCTGCGGCTCGGGAAATCCGGAATCGATCGCCCGGCTGACGAAGGCCCCCGGATAATCCCCGGCAGCTCCGGGCCTGATACCCCTGAGCCGGCTACCCTCGAAAACCAACCATCTCAGCCACTTCCGGCCGCCCCGGAGGAGGGCGTGACGGCCTCGCCATCGGAACGCCTCCCGCTGGAGGGAGTCCGGGTGTTGGACTTCACCCAGGTCTGGGCCGGCCCGATGTGCACCATGCTCCTCGGCGATCTGGGCGCCGAGGTGATCAAGCTGGAGTCCACGGTCCGCGCCGACCCTGAGCGAGGCCCGTTGAAGCCACCGCCGGAGCGGTTGCGCCGCTATCCCGGCGGCGACCCGGGAGAGCAGCCCTTCAACCGGTCCGGCCGTTTCAATATGTACTCCCGCAACAAGCTGGGTGTCACCCTGGACCTGAAGGACGCCGATTGCTTGGCCATGGCGCGAGATATGGTGCGCGTCAGCGACATCGTGGTGGAAAACTTCGCCGCCGGCGTCCTGGAGCGTCTGGGCTTGGGCTATGAGGAACTCAAACGTCTCCGGCCGGACATCATCCTGCTCGCCCTCCCCGGCTGGGGCGGCACCGGCCCCGAGGCCCACTACGTGGCCTATGGCCCAAACCAGGAAGCCATGTCCGGCCTCTCCAGCATCACCGGGTACCTCGACGGGCCGCCCCTGCTGACCGGTACCTACTACGGCGATCCCACCGGCGGCACCACCAGCGCGGTGGCCGCCATGGCGGCCCTCTGGCACCGGCGCCAGACGGGCCGGGGCATGAAAATCGACCTGTCGCAGCGCGAGGCCGTTTCTTCCGTACTGCCCGAGGTGCTTTTGGAGTACCAGTTCAACGGACGCATCCTGGCTCCACAGGGGAACCGCCATCGCTCCATGGCGCCCCACGGTTGTTATCCCTGCAAGGGCGAGGACTCCTGGATAGTCATCGCGGTCGACTCGGACCAGGGCTTCCACCGGCTGTGCCGGGCGATGGGCTATCCCGAGACGGCCAACGATCCTCGCTTCTCAACCCTGTTGACGCGGCTTCAGCACAACGATGAACTGGACGAGTTAGTGTCCGGCTGGACCCAAGACCAGGATCACCACATCCTGATGCACACGCTCCAGAGATCGGGAGTCGCGGCTCAGGCCGTGTTGAACACGGCGGAGCTTCTGGACGACCCGCACTACAGGGCCCGCGGCTACTTCCAGACCGTCGCGCATACCCAGGCCGGGACCCATCCTCACGTCAGCAGCGCCGCGCGTCTATCGGCGTCCCCGCTGCCTGTCCGGCGTCCCGCGCCCTGCCTGGGCGAGCACAACGGTTGGGTATTGGGCGAGCTGCTGGCCGCGCCAAAGGCGAAGTTGCAGAGGCTAGAGGAAGAGGGGAAGATAGGCACGTCACTCGTTCCAGCCGCCCCCGGCTGAGGCTCTTGCCCTAAGACCATCAGCCTGCCTTAGGATTGTCATTCCGAAGAGGGAAGATACTTCGTCATTGCTCCGAAAGTGTCAAGCTGAGCCAGCCGCCGCGGCGAAGCATCTGGGCAGAGATTCTCCACCACCTCCACAGATCCCTCGTCCTTCCCGCGAAGGACTCGGGATGACAGGGCAGTGCCCATCTTCGTGGCCCGTGGTGCGCCATGCAACCGGGGCATGAAAGATTCCGAGGAAGGGAGCTACTTTGTCATTCCGAGGAGCGCAGCGACGAGGAATCTGGTGCGGGGCCCATTCATCGCAGCCTCGACCCGCCACTCCAAACTCCTCGCTTCACGCGGGGTTGACGCCGGAGACTGAGGAGCATACATTACCGGCACCGCGTTGGTACCGACTGGGGTGCCACCTGGTCTGTTAACCCCGACCTAATCGGGCAACCTTTCTGTGAGGGAAGTTGTATGGCTACTACGGTCGATCGAGACAGTAAGAGTCCAGGGAAGTACCGGGTCTTGGGCACCAGGCCTGACCGCCATGACGCCGTGGACAAGGTGACCGGCGGCGCCAAATTCGGGGCGGACATTCACCCGGCCGGGTTGCTGCATGGCAAGATTCTCCGAAGCCCCCATGCCCACGCCCGGATCCGGTCCATCGATACCTCCAAGGCCGAGGCGCTGCCCGGAGTTACCGCCGTCGCCACCTCCAAGGACTTTCCGATCATCGCGGACAAGAGCATCGATTTCTCGGATATTCGCGGGAATGCCCGAATAGCGGCGGAGAACGTGCTGGCCAATGACCGGGTATTCTACGTCGGGCACGCGGTGGCGGCAGTCGCGGCCACCAACGCCCATATCGCCGAACAGGCCTTGAAGCTTATCGACGTCGACTTCGAGGTGCTGCCCGCGATCCTCACCCTGCACGATGCTTTGAAAAAGGACGCGCCCCTCCTCCACGATGACATGACCACCAGGTTTCGCGTTGAGCGGTTCGCCGCCGGCGATGACACCGGAGAGAAGAGCAACGTGGCCGGCCACATTCAGCACAAACTGGGCGATGTGGAGAAAGGGTTCCGGGAGGCCGACGTCGTCATAGAGCGCGAGTTTCACACTCAAACCGTCCACCAGGGGTATATCGAGCCCCAGGCCTCCACGGCGTCTTGGGGCGCCGATGGCCGGGTCACCATCTGGACCAGCACCCAGGGCGTCTTCGCCATCCGGACGTCGACCGCCGCCATCCTCGGCCTTCCCGAGTCCATGGTAACGGTTGTCCCCATGGAGGTTGGCGGGGGTTTTGGCGCCAAATCCGTCACCTACCTGGACGCGGTTGCCGCCGTTCTCTCCAGGAAGAGCAACCGTCCGGTCAAAATGGTGATGAGCCGTGAGGAGGTGTTCAAGGGCGGCGGCCCCGCCTCCGGCACACATATGCGGGTCAAGATAGGCGCCAAAAAGGACGGGCGCATCAACGCGGGCTATCACTACCTGGCCTATGAGGCTGGACCCTACCCCGGCTCTCCCGTGGGTGGGGGCGCGATGACCAGCTTGGCCCCATACAACATAGAGAACTTGCTGGTGGATGGCTATGACGTGGTCTGCAACAAGCAAAAGGTGTCGGGCTACCGGGCTCCGGGGCAGCCTCAGGCTACCTTCGCCGTTGAATCGGTCATCGACGAATTGGCGGCAACGCTGGGGATGGACCCTATCGACCTGCGGCTGAAGAACGCCGTCAAAGAGGGCGATAGAATGCCCAATGGGGTGCCGCACTCGCGGTTTGGCTGCCGGGAGCTGGAGGAAGCCATGAAGGCCCATCCTCACTACAGTGCTCCCCTTGAAGGTCCCAACCGCGGCCGGGGAGTGGCCGTGGCATTCCGCTGGCAAGGGGGCCAGGCATCGTCGGCCACCATTAACGTCAACAGCAACGGCACCATCAGCCTCACCACCGGATCCGTTGATCTGTCCGGCACCCGCACCACCGTGGCAATGCAGGCCGCCGAGGTGTTGGGCCTCGATGTCGAGGACGTAACGTCAAACGTTGGAGATACTGACGCCGTCGGCCACACCGGGAACAGCGGCGGCAGCCGGACCACCTTTGATACCGGCTTGGCGGCCATTGCGGTGGCCGAGGAGATAAAGCGGCAGATGGGCGCCAGGGCGGCTCTGCTGTGGGAGGTGCAAGCGGAGGATGTCGAGTTCCGGGACGCCACATTCATCTGCACCAAGAACCCGGCGGACCGGATAACCTTCAAAGACCTGGCCCGCCGGCTCATGCGGACCGGCGGCCCCATAACCTGTTCGGCCTCGGCCAACTCAACCGGGGTTGGGCCGTCCTTCGCCGGCAATATCGTCGACGTGGAGGTGGACCCCGAGACGGGGAAGGTGGACATCCTGCGTTTTACCGCGTTCTTGGATGCCGGCCTGGCGATACACCCGGGCTTCGTGGAAGGGCAAATGCAGGGCGGTACCGTCCAGGGCATCGGCTGGGCACTGAACGAGGAGTACTTTTACACCGGGGACGGCACCATGGCCAACTCGAGCTTCCTCGACTATCGTATGCCCACCTGCCTGGACGTCCCCGAGATCGAAACGGTCATAATCGAGGTCTCGAACCCGCGCCACCCCTTCGGGCTGCGTGGGGTGGGCGAGGTCACCATCATCCCGGTGCTGGGGGCTGTTGCCAACGCCGTTTACCATGCCGTTGGTGTCCGGATGCCCGGACTGCCCATGTCCCCCGGGTCAATCCTGAAGGCGCTTCAGGCGAAGGACCTCCAGCAGTAGAAGCCGATTCAGGCGGATATTTTGCAACCGCGCATCAAGACACCTAACCGTAGGGGCGGGTTTCATACCCGCCCCTACGGTTAGGTGTCTTGATAGTGCACTAGAAGCGGTACTAGTCTACGCCGAACTCCTTGCGTAGGCCGTGCATGGCCTCGGCGTTATTGCGGCGGCGGTGCCGCTGGCCGCCCTCCTGGTCGCGCTGGCCCCGGCCGCGAGGGTTGGGCACCGTTTTGACGCAGACAAACACCGGGCCGGTCTCGCCCAGCACCTTTCCGATCTGGGTGGCAAAGTCTTCCAGGTCGTCGAACTCGTAGGCCGCGGCGTACCCTGCCGCGCGGGCCATGTCGCGGAAGGACACGATGTCTTTTCCGGGAGTGGGCTGTCCCCCGGTGGTGGCGTACATCCCGTTCTCAAGTACAAAGTGGTACAGGTTCTTGGGACCCTTGTTGGCGATCGTCACCATGCTGCCAAGGTTCATCCGGAGGCTGCCGTCGCCGTCCATGATGATGACCTTGGTGCCGGGCTGCGCGAGGGACACCCCGAGGCCCAGGGAAGAGCACTTGCTCATGGCAGCGGAGGAAATGTCCCGCTCCTGATTGTCGCTGAACTCGGGCCAGGCCACGCCGGCGCGGTGTGCCGGCACCACCACGGCATCGCCCCGGTGTTTCTGGATCACTGACATCATGTCGGCCATGTCTATCATGCTGCACTCCTTGCTGTATCCCCGGCTCTCAAAACCGGCTCAAACCCAAATGCCCGGACCGGCCGGGCGGCCGCCACAGAGCATGATATGTCAGAGCGGCGTCCTTGGCAAATCCGTTCTAGCTGCCATCTTGGACGGCAGGCCACCGGCCGAGGCTGGGGGATATGGCTTCATAAGCCAGGGCTGCCTGAAACAGGGTGCCTTCATCAAAGGGACGGCCAATAAACTGCACCCCGATGGGGAGGCCCGTCTGGGTAAACCCGCAGGGCACCGAAATGGCCGGGAGTCCGGTGCCGTTCATGGGAGCGGTGCACCTGGAAATTATGCCCGACCCCGGCCCGCGGATGAGGTACTCGGCGCCGTTCAGGGTGAGGGACCTGGCGCCGATGGGCGGGGCAGCCACCGGCGCCGTGGGTGTCACCAGAAAATCCACCTCTTGGAGGATGCGGGCGTGCTCCTCTTTGATGATCCGTTGCACCTTCAAGGCTTTGGAGTAGTCCCGGCCCAGGACGAACTGGCCGGCCAGGGTGCGGTACAAAGTGTCGGGGCTGTAGTCCTGGCGGCTGGACCTGATGTACGGCTCGTGGGCCACCACGCTGTCGGCCATGCCGGCGATGCGCATGGCCCCAGCATACTTCATGCTGGGCAGGCTGATTTCTCTCGATTCGACTCCCAGCTCCTCCAGGGCGGCGATGGCCTGCCGGACGGCCCTTTCCACCTCCTCGTCCACCAGGTCGAAGTAGTAGTTGGAGGGAATGCCCATCTTCATCCCTCGCGGGCCTCCATCCAGGCCGGCTGAGTAATCGGCCACCAGCACCGGCACCGTGCTGGGGTCCAGCGGATCGTAGCCGGCGATGGCCTGGAGCATCAGGGCGCTGTCCCGTACCGACCGGGTCATCGGGCCAATATGGTCGCCGTTGAAGCTGGTTACCAGCAGGCCTCGCTGGCTCACCCGGCCGTAGGTCTGCTTGAGGCCAACCACACCGCAGAAAGTCCCCGGCAGGCGCACCGAGCCGCCGAGGTCCGTGCCCAATGAAGCGAAGGTGACTCCCGCCGCCACGTTGGCCCCGCCTCCCCCGCTGGACCCTCCGGGGACATGGTCCAGGTTCCATGGGTTGTGCACCGCGCCGTAATGGGGATTGTTCGAGGTGACTCCGGCGGCGAATTCCTCCAAGTTCTCTTTGCCCAGGATGATGGCGCCGGCCTCTTTGCAACGCCGGACCACCTCGGCGTCTTCCTCTGGAACGTTATCCGCGAGCACTTTGGAGCCCACCGTGGTGCGAGTACCCCCGGTGGCGATGTTGTCCTTTATACCGATGGGGATACCTTGTAGCGGTCCCCGGTACTCGCCTCGGGCCAGCGCCGCTTCCTGATCCTTCGCCTGGCTCCTCGCCTGGTCGTGCATCAGGGTGATGAAGGAGTTCAGGGTGGGCTGGAGCCGGTCCGCCTGGGCCAGGGCCGCCTCGGTGAGTTCCACCGGAGACACCTCACGGGCCCGGATTTTCGGCGCCATCTCCGAAATGGTCAGCCTGAGCAGTCCAAGGTCAGCCATCAGCCTCGCCTCCTTCATCGACGTTCAGGAGGCGGCCGGACACTACGCCGGATAGGTCCAGGTCTCGAAGTTTTTCCACCTCCGCGAGGTAGCTATCGAGTTCGAGTCCGACCAGCTCCATCTCCGCGTCTGAAAGGTCGAAGCCGTGAAAGTCACGGATCATCCGGGCCAGGGTCTCTTTTTGAACGGCCATTGCCTTCACCCCCTACGAGAGGCCATCGTGGGGCCGAGTGTACATGGGGGACGCGGAAGAGGCAACTGCCCGGCCCATTTTCCCGGCATCCGGCCGCTCTCGGTGCTCCCACTTCGCAAAGGTGTGCTACTGGCGTTGCCGGGCGGGGATCCCGGAGTTTCAGGCGGACCGGGGTTCGGCACGTTCCGAGAGACCGGGCTTTTCCCCCGTTCGTGGTGAGCTTGTCGAACCACCGCGGCTGCTTATTGGATTCGGATCAGGCCCGCCGAAGCTTGGGTGCGAAGAAGGCCAGCGTGCCTATCAGGGTGATTCCGACCACGGCGTTGATGCGAGCGGCTTGGGGCGCACCCCAGGCCTCGGCGGTGGCGCCGGAGAGCAGGCTCCCGAAGAAGTGGGCGTAGATAGCCAGGACCCGCAGGCCCATGATGCGCCCTCGAAATTCGGGTGGCGCCGTCCGCAGAATAACGGTCAGGATCAACACCAGGGTCGATGCGAATGCCATCCCCGTGACCAACAGAATGGCCAGGGAAAGAGGGAAGAAGGTCGATTGAGCGAACGCCACCATGGACGCGTGCCAGACTACAACAGCCACCCCCAGCAGCTTGCCGGCGTGTTTCAGGTCTTGGACCGAAGCCAGGACCAGGGACCCGACAAGGGCGCCGATGCCGAAGGCCGACATCAACATCCCCAGCTCCGTCGGCCCTTTGCCCAGAACATCCCGGGCGAAGATGGGCATGAGGCTGATATGGAAGGGGAATCCGGTGAGATTGATTATGACGGCGGCCAGCAGGGCAGCCCAGATCACCTGCTGCCCTTTCACATACTTCAACCCCTGGAGCACCGTACTGAATACCGACTCCGCCTGCCGGGAAATAGCTGACCGGGTGGTCCTGACCATCAGAGCGGCGATCCCACCCGAGAAGTACAGAATAACGATCAAGGCGTAGGCTGCCTCTGGGCCGCGTGCTTCAAACAGCCGGCCACCGACAATCGGCCCGATGATGAGGGTGATGTTCATCCCCATGTTGGTCAAGGCCACGGCGTTGGAGATGCGGTTCTCCGGAACGCTGTCGGCCGTCAGAGAGTGAGCGGCAGGCATGAGAAATATCCGGCCCAGCCCCCCCACGAGGGTTATGGCGAAGATGTGCCACGTTTCGAGAGAATCGGTCGCTATCAGAACTAGCATCACCAGGGCCAGGGAGGCCATGAGGAACGCCGCTGACGCCATGAGCAGCTGCCGGGGCACCCGGTCGGCGACGGCCCCGGCGAACAGGGCCAGGAAATTGAAGCTGATCCGGGCCGACGCGGCCAGCCCCAGCAAGAAGGGGGAGTCGGTCAGCTTGAGCACGAACCAAGCCAGTACCAGCGTCTCCATCTGCTGGCCCATCCCCGTCAGCATGATAGCCGACCAGACCAGGCCGAAATTGCGCTGGCGCAGGATCGCGAGAGGATGTGCTGCCGAATGTAATCTAGCGGTCAGTTTCAATTGAATCTAAGTGGCTGCATCAGCCTTCGGGCGAAAAGCTCCGGCTTCTCCGGCGGAATGGGGTCCGGGGCCGTGAGGCAGAAATAGGTGGCATCGCCGCTTCTACTGGGCTCATTGCCGCGACGTATCCGGGAACAAGGTATCACGGGTCGCTCGGCTGAGGACCGGCTTCTACTCAATTTCGGGGCCGGGCCATCTGTCGCCGGAGTCCGCGCTTGTTGTCACTGGGGAATGGTAACGTTGAAGGAGACCACTTGTCCACTGGGAGATTCGCGGGGACGTGCCGGCAGTCTTGTTGAGGTGGCAGCTTGACCAGCGGCGGGCTGCCGAATACACTCGACACCGCCGACGGTGTGCCGCGTCCTGTCTCGCGATCGTTGACCGGTGGCGATGGCCGCGACCGGGACCGGCCAAATGGGGATAAACTTCATGAAACGGCCGATTTCTATTCGGCCGGGAGGTGTGCCTTGGAAAAGAGTGAACTCGTAGCGATCCTCCGCAGCGACAAGGCGGAGTTCCAGCGCCTGCGGGACCGGGACCCCAGAGCCGAGGTGGACCTGTCCGGCGCCGATCTTTCCGGATGCGACCTGTCCGAAGCGCCCCTCGCCGGGGTCAAGCTCAGCAACGCCTCCCTTCGCGGCGCCGACTGCACCAAGGCCCAGTTCCGGTTTGCCGACCTCTGCTGCGCCGACCTTAGCGGCGCCAAACTGGAGGGCACCAACTTTCACCAGGCGCAGCTGGAAGGCGCCAACCTGGAAAACGCCACGCTGGGGACCTTCGAGAGCCCGCCACGGATGTGCCTGCACGCGGACAGCTTCCGCAAGGTGCGGTGGAGCCGGGAGCAGATGGAGATGATGCTGGAAATTCTCAATCAGAACGCGAATTGGGAGATTCAGTATCAATTGTTGCCCAAGGATGCGCCTCAGGCCTAGCACCTAGCCAGCTTAACGCGGATAATTCTCATTCTGGCCGATGCTTGCCATCGGGTCGAAAATGCCCTCCGGGGCCGCTCTTCCTCCCTCTGTCTCCGGGGACCAGGTGAAAGGCGCCGGACGGTCTTCATATTTCGTGGCGCCGGTCGCAAGCGGCATGGGGGATAGCTCCTGAAATGTCATGCCGAGCCAGCCGCAGCGGCGAGGCATCTGGGGTGGGGATTCTCCTCCGCCTCCCCAGATCCCTCGTCCTTCCCGCGAAGGACTCGGGATGACGCGGCGGCGTCCATTTTCGTCGGCCGTGGTGCCCCGATTCAATCGGGGCATGAGTGATTCCTCGCTTCGCTCGGAATGACATCCTGTGATTACCAAATTGGCTAAACGCTAACGTTCTGTTATGTGGATAGCATTACATCGGCGAAATTGGGCATCATCCACGCCGGCCACCGTCTTTCCGGCGAAGGCCGGAATCCAGAGCAGGGCCGGCTGGGTCCCGGCCTTCGCCGGGATGACGGACCGGGAATCGATCCGTTTACGAAAAACCGGGCTGGTGCGGCCAACGGCACGCCGGACGGAGCCGGGCCGGCCTCACGTCCGAGGAGGGCTCCACCAGACCAGGGCGGAGCGCATGCCATCCGGCCATACCCATTGCCCGTCGCGAGCCGTGAGCCGCTGGTTTAGCACGGAGCGGATGGTATCGTCGTAGGCCGTGGACTCCCCCAGGCGAAGGTGCCGCTTGGCCCGGCCCATCGCGCCGTCGAACGTCTCGTCGGTCCAGTAGCGCACTTCCGGTTCCATCGAGACGTTGGGGCAGATGCCCGCGTCGAGAAGGATATTGTAGGCCAGGATGAAGTTGGGACTGTCGTGCCACCGCCCGTGAACGCGCTGGGCCAGCTCGCCGATAATCCCGTCGTGGCTCGGCACCCTCAGGGCCAACGCGCAGAGCCTTCGCGCCACCCGCTCCATCTTGGAAACGAAGGCCATCAGGTCGGGGTTCGAGTACATGGCATGGGAGCACAGGGCCACATCGTGGGGCCCGACCTCCGCATCTTCCCAAGAGGACTCCACCACAGTGATGTTGGTGAGGAGGGACGCGTTCTCCCTCAGCCGGGCGAGCATGGCCGGGGACGGCTCCAGGGCGGTTACTTTTTTGACCAGCCGGGCCAGGGGAACGGTCCACCGGCCGATGCCTGCGCCGATGTCGACGAGGGAATCGCCCGGACGAAGCAAATCCGCCAGCGCGTCCACCAGAACATCCGGCTCATCGCTCCGGCGCCTCTTCGCCGAGGCTTCGAACCTCGCGGCCTGCTTCCGTCCTGGGTCATCTCCCCGGTGTCCTCGCCCTGCCGGCTTGCGCACCCGGAGGCTCAGCTCCCGCCACAGCGATATGCGGTCACTACGCGGGTCCGTCACTCAGTTACCCTTATCCGGCCGCCGCGTCGAGGGCGCTCACGGCCTGCCGTTTCCATCTGCTCGACTACCGGCACCGAGACCCTAGCACGGGCCCCGATTTTGGGGATCGGGCTTATGAGGACCCGCCAATATGAGGCGCCTGCCTGGCGCTCTGTGAATCATTCAGGATGGGCTTAATAAACCATTTCCCCGTGCACGAAGGCCCGAGTTCGATGGTCTTCAGCAAGTGCAAAGATACTTTCCGCTGGGCCAACCTCTATCAACTTCCCATCCAGCATAAAGGCCGCGTCGTTGGCCAACCGCTCGGCCTGAAAGACATTCTGTGTTACCAGGACAACGGTGGTTCCGCGCTCGTTCACAGCCTGGGCAATCAAGGCCTCCACCAACGCCACATTCTGGGGATCGAGGTTGGCCGTGGGCTCGTCTAACAATACAACGCTTGGGTCAAAGATCAGCGCCCGTGCGATGGCAACCCTCTGGGCCTCCCCTGCAGACAATGAACCCACCCTAGCTTTAGCCAAGTGAGAAAGGTTCAGGGCTTCAAGGATCTGCTGAACCCTGGGTTTGATGTTCTCCCCGCCCCGGAGCTTCAAACCATAGGCCACGTTTTGCTCCACCGAACCCCTAAAGAACACCGGCGTCTGGAAGACCATGGTCACCCTTCGGCGGACCTCCAAGGGGGGCAGCTTCCCGTCAAGAAACGTGGTGTCACCGAAGATCACCTTACCCGCGGTTGGTGACTCAAGAAAGCCCATCAATCTTAAGAGCGTGCTCTTTCCGGCACCGTTCGGCCCCATCAGCACCGTGATCGAGCCACGTGGAACCTCTAGGTACTCGACGTGGCAAACCTCCCGTTTGCCATAGGCCTTGCTAAGCATTTCCAGGCGATACTCCGTGCCGTTCATGGGTCGACCAAACTGCGCCCCTGTAGGGCTATCCAGGCAAGGCTCACCAGGAAGGAAAGGCCAAGCAGGATGGCTCCCAGAGCGATTGCCTGCTCGAAGAGACCCATTCGGGTTGATTGAACAATGGCGGTCGTGAGCACCTGGGTTGAGCCTTTGAGGTTGCCTCCCACCATCATCACGGCCCCCACCTCGGAAACGATGCTGCCAAGACCTGCGAGAAGCGCCACCAGGACCCCCACTCGCGCCTCGCGTAAGACCACGAGGGTGGTCTGGAAGCTATTCGCACCGAGTGTGGTAGCCTGTCGCCGAACGGCTTCGCCCACGCCCATGACTGCCGCCATAGTAAAAACGGCGATAATTGGAAACGCGATGATTACCTGGGCGAAGACCATCGCCTTGGCGGTGTACAGCCAGCCCAACCCGCCCAAGGGGCCGCTGCGGGATAGCAGAAGATATACCAGCAGGCCGACAACCACAGGGGGGAACCCCATTCCCGCATACACAAATGCGATGGCCAGCCGTCTCGCTAAGAACCTGCGAAACCCCAGCCAGACCCCGACTGGTATCCCTATGGCGCTGCTTATCAAGAGCGCGCTGCCAGAGACCCCCAGCGAAAGCAGCACAATGTGCAGGATGTCTGTCAGATCAAATGAATTCAAACGGGTTTGCCTGAGCTGGCGCTATCAATTGGCGGTGAGCCATTATCCGTGTTCGCTTGATCGGCCCATTGCCTCATAAAGCGCTATCGCTGGGATTTCCATTCCACGCTATTGGGGTAGAACAGGGGTTGACCGTAGGTGTCCAGACCGAAGCTGGCGATGCGTTCCTGAGTCTCGTACTTGGTAAGGTACTCCACGAACGCCAGGGCCAGAACATGGTTTACCCTGGCGTGGCGCTCGGGGTTCACGGGTATTACCGCGTACGGGTTGAGCAACGAGGAGTCTCCCTCTATTAAGATATCAAGATCCAGCCTATCTTGCCGCGCCAGGTACGTCGCCCGGTCGGAAAACGTGTAGGCCTGGAACTCATTTGCTACGGTCAGGGTGTCACCCATTCCCTGGCCGGTGGGCTGGTACCAACTCCCATTGGGCTCGATACCAGCCAACTGCCAAACCAGAAGCTCTTTCGAGTGAGTTCCGGACTGGTCGCCGCGCGAAACAAAGATCGCCCGGTCGTTCGCTCCCGCCTGGGAAATCCGAGCGAATGCTTGCGCAGCGCTGGCCGCGCCGGAAACACCGGCAGGGTCGAGGACGGGCCCGACGACGACGAAGTCATTATACATCACATCCTTTCGCTGCGTGCCCCAACCTTCAGCGACGAAGCGTTCTTCCCGGTCCCTCTCATGAATCAGGATGATGTCCGCATCGCCACGTTCGCCCAAGGCGATGGCCTGGCCGGTGCCTACCGCCAGGACTCGTACAGTTGCTTTCGCCTCGTCTTCGAACGGTGGCAGGATATCGTCAAGAAGGCCGGAATCGGCGGTACTGGTGGTCGTGGCCACTATGAGGATTTGCGGGGAAGTGTTGCAAGCCCAGAGGGCGGCCAGCACGGCAAGAGTGGTGAACAGTCTGAGGAGAGCTTTCCCTTGTGAGATCGTCTGCATCCGAATGGTTGGTGCGTTGGTGATGGGCTGAACCTTAACACCCTCTACCGAGGCAGTCAACCTTCATCCATTGGGCCGAGAACCACGCCTGCCCTGGTCCGCTAGATCCATGTCGATTGAAGAGAGTGGGCGCCGGTGATTTCGCTCAGATATGATCCCCTGTAGCCCCCGCCGATCTTGATCAGCCTGGTTCGCAGACCCTGAGTGGGTTCGCGAATCCGCAGCCGCAGGCTGGGAAGCCGTTTGACCGGGCCGTGGGATGGTACTTGACCCATGGCCCATTTAGGTTAAGAATGTGATTTAGTAGATCGGCAACTGTATTCCCGCAACCGGCTCATGTACCATTTGGCAGTATGCCAGCTATCGTCCACCCACAGATTCACTTGTTTCCGAAACATTGCGCACTCGCTCAGGATGCACCCGATGGTTGACAGCGAAAAGGCCTATCCGAATTCAGGCCAACCCAGGATCAGGATTGCCAGCATTGGACACCCACATATTGTCCGGAGAATGCCGGGGCGGGCTCTTGCTTCGGCGGCCTGAGCGTCGATGCGCCGGCCGGCGGCATGTGGCACCTTGGAATGACTTAGAGGGAGGTACACCGTGGCGAAAATAATACGGGTCAACATGGCAAAACGAACGGTGACAGAGCAGGCAGTCCCCGCCAAATGGGAGACTCTGGGAGGCCGCGGCCTCACCGCTCAGGTGGTCATGGACGAGATTCCACCAGGCTGCCATCCCCTGGGCCCCAATAACAAGCTGATCTTTTCGCCGGGGATCGTTACCGGGACCGTGGCATCCAGCTCCGGGCGCATTTCCGCCGGCGCCAAGTCGCCTCTGACCGGAGGGACCAAAGAGAGCAACGCGGGCACCCCGGTTTCTCAGATGCTGGGCCGGTTGCGGATAAGGGCGATCATCATCGAGGACCAGCCCGCGGAGGGTTGGTGGCTGCTCCGGGTGAGCACAGCCGGCGCCGAGCTGCTGCCGGCGGACGACCTGGAGGGGAAAATCACCTCGGAGGTCAACGAAACCCTCTTCAAGCGGTACGGGGATAGTGTCGGCATCGCTAGCATTGGGCCCACCGGAGAGAACCGGATGACGATGGCCGGGATTTGCTTCAGCGATGCCGAGGGCCGGGCCAGCCGTTATTCCGGGCGGGGCGGGCTGGGGGCAGTCATGGGGAGCAAGAGACTGAAGGCCATCGTGGTGGATTCGGCAGGTGCTCCCGGAGTAGAGATCAAAGACCAGGACCTCCTCCGGCAGGGCGAGCGCAAGCTGTTGGAGGCGCTACGCAACCACGCCATAACCAAGCCCGGCGGCGGATTGAACACCCTCGGTACCGATGTGCTCATAAACGTGATGAGTGAGGCCGGCGGGCTGCCCACCCGTAACTTCAGCAGCGGTTCTTTCGCGGGGGCCAACAAGGTCGGCGGCGAGACCCTGGCAGAGGCCATAGCCAGCCGGGGCGGGGTGGGTAAGACGGGACACTCCTGTCACCCGGGCTGCGTAATCCAATGCTCCAACATCTACCCCAATGCCGATGGAACCGAGCGCGTTTCCGTGATGGAGTACGAGTCGGTCTGGGCCCTTGGACCCAACCTTGAAGTCGACGACATGGACGATATCGCCGAGATGGTCCGGCTCTGCAACGACTATGGGGTGGACACCATCGAGGCCGGGGTCACGCTGGGGGTCGCCATGGAGGCAGGCCTGGCGTCTTTTGGCGACAGCAAGGCGGCGATCCAGCTTCTCCACGAGGTGGGCCTGGCTTCGCCGGTGGGACGCATCCTTGGCAATGGGGCCGCTTTTACCGGGCGCGCCTATGGGGTCACTCGAGTGCCCGTGGTCAAAGGCCAGGGAATGCCGGCCTACGAGCCCAGGGTGGTGAAAGGGCTGGGGGTTACCTACGCCACTAGCCCCCAGGGCGCGGACCACACGGCGGGATACACCAACGCCCAGGAGATCTTGGGTGTCGGCGGGAAAGTGGACCCGGTCACCGTTGAAGGTAAAGCGGAGCTTTCGCGCATGATGCAGGCAGCCACGGCGTTCATCGATACCTACGGCTACTGCCTTTTCATCACCTTCGCCATCCTGGACACTCCCAGCGGCATGGAGGGGATGGTGGAGACGGTAAACGGCGTACTGGGCACCAACTGGACGGTGGCGGACATCGACAGGGTCGGGATGGAAATCCTCCGGCAGGAGCGCCAGTTCAATGAAATGGCCGGGTTTACCAACGCCCATGACCGTCTTCCCGAGTTCATGTCCGACGAGCCGCTCCCTCCGCTCAATGAGGTGAACAACATCCCGGAGACGATGCTAGATAGCGTGTTTAGCTAGCGAGCGAGGCTCCGGAACGGCGAGGAAAGCCGGGTTGATATCGATCGAGGTGGCCCTTTTTGCGACCCTTCGGAAGTACCGTCTCGGCGGGGGCGGAAGCAGCGCCTTCTGGCTGGACGTACCCGATGGGACCACCGTTGACACGCTCTTGGAGTTGCTGGGCATACCGGCAACCGAGGCTCAACAGACGTTTGTAAATCGCCGTCACCAAGAGGGCGATTACGTGTTGCAGGACCAGGAAAGGGCGGCCATCTTCCCCCCGATTGCCGGAGGATAGGCTGCGAGCTCGGAAGCGGGTATACAAGATTGATCCTAGGAACCGATAATGAGAGTCGGGTCCTTCCTGCCTCCGGCTGGTCCAGCGTCGAGCCCGGAGTCGATTGTTCAAGCGGCCAAACGCGCCGAGCCAAATTCAACGTGACCGGGCCAGCCCCTGGGGGACGGGCGCGGGATTTTCTATGGCTCGCTGGGCGAGATGAAGTCGGATATCCAAGCCACCAGGGCCCTCGGCGCGGACGAGTTGTGTTTCGACCCAACGTTCTCGCCCGACGGCGTCTCGCTGGAGGGCTTCCTGAAGACCATGGATCAGATGAAGAAGCTGGCATCCTAGGCACGGCAAGGCCCGGGGCCGAGCGGGCGGAGGTATCCTTTCTTGTTCCAGGTAAGTTTCGATTCCATCGAGAGTCTCGACGAAGCCGCACCCGTAGACCTTGGGCAGTAGGCTGATGGACCAGCCCGACGACCCGGGCAGACAGCCCGTTTTCGAGGCCACGAACGTCGATTTCAGCTACGGCTCGCTGAAGGTCCTTGACGGCCTATCGTTGCAGGTCACCAGGGGTGAGATATTCGGAGTCCTGGGCGCCAACGGCGCTGGGAAGACGACGCTGATGCGGCTACTGGTGGGCCTGCTGAAGCCGCAGTCCGGCGAGGTCCGCGTGTTCGGTGAGCATCCCTCGCCGAAGGGTGCGCGGGGCATCGGCTACATGCCCCAGTTGAGTGCGCTCTACCTGGAACTCTCCGCCGAGCAGAATATCGATTTCTTCGCCCGCATGTACGGGCTGTCCGATGCGGCGGAGAGACGGGAGGCGGTTCAGAGGGCGATAGACTGGGTAGCGTTGTCGGAGAGGCGTAAGGAGCCGCTCCTTCGCCTCAGTGGCGGCATGCGGCAGCGGGTCAGCCTCGCCGTCGCCCTGGTGCACAGTCCACCGCTCCTGGTCCTGGACGAGCCCACGGTGGGCCTGGACCCGGAACTTCGCGCCGGCTTCTGGGACCGTTTCCGCGATATGGCGGCTTCCGCCACAACCTTGATCATCTCCAGTCACACCATGGACGATGCCGCCCACTGTCACCGGCTGGCGTTCATCCAGGAAGGGCGGGTCATCGCCCAGGGGAGCCCTGGGGAGCTGCGAGCCTCCACCGGAGTTCCAAACGCCAGCCTGGAAGATGCTTTCCTGCACTTTGTGAGAGGCGGGGTGGCGCCGTGAACGCGGACCGCACCATCGCCATCGCGCTGAGGATCGTGAACCAGATCGTGCGCGACCGCCGGTCCATCGCCCTGATAATCGTCGCCCCGATCGTCGTGATGTCCCTGGTGGGATTCAGCTTTGCCGACCAGCGTGGCGTCCTAGACCGGGTCGCGCCCGCCCTCATCGGCGTCTTCGCGATGTTCTTCACCTTCATCCTGACCGGTGTGAGCTTCCTTCGGGAGCGGGCCCAGGGCACCCTGGAGCGGCTGCTGACCACCCCGGTGAGCCGGGCGGACATCCTGGTGGGCTACATGATCGGTTTTCTGCTGTTTGCGTCCCTGCAATCGCTGGTCATACTCCTGTTCACCATATTCGCACTGCAGATCGAATACCAAGGCGCGCTTTGGCAGATATTCGTGCTGCTCATGGTGCTCACCGTCGTCGCCGTGAGCCTGGGTATATTCATCTCGACCTTCGCCAGGAACGAGTTCCAGGTGGTGCAGTTCATTCCCATTGTGCTGTCGCCCCAGATATTTCTCTCCGGAGTCATCCTGCCCGTCGAGGAACTCCCCGGCTACTTCCAGGCCGTATCCAAGGTGCTGCCGCTGACCTACGCCGTGGAAGGCCTCAGGGAGATCATGCTGACGGGGGAGACCCTCGCCGGGGTGTGGCGGGAGATGGCGGTGTTGGGGGGCTACGCCGTGGCGCTACTGGCACTGGCGGCGGCAACGGTCCGGCGGACCTAGGCGGGAAGAACCCCCGCGAAGGCTGAGGCGCGGACGAGCCGTGTTTCCGTCAGACGTTCTCACTCGACCGCATCTCGCTGGAGGTGGGCCATCGACAGCGAGAATCCAGCTTCACCCCCCTTTCTAAAAGGGGGGTTGGGGGGATTTCGCCACCCCAGAAAATGGTTCGACAGGCTCACCACGAACGGAGGGGCTCGCCACGAACGGAGGCGGGAGCGCCCTATACGTCCGTCATGAGCCTGTCGAAAGATAGTCCTCTCCGGGCCGCGTTGCCGTGGGTGGATTATCGCGCCGTGGCAACTTGGGAGGAAACCCAGCCGATGCCGAGTTCCACCAGCTTCTCCTCGGTTGGCGCTCCGGTCTCCGGGTCCCAGCCCATCATTTCGTAGAAGGTGTGGATGGCCCGTTCCATCTCCCCCGGGTCGATGGCGGTGTTCTTGAGGGCGCCTCGGGGTGTGGGGGAGAAGAACCGCTTGGGGAGGGCGTCGTCGGCCGCGGTGAGCCCTTCGCGCAGGTTGAAGGCCCGGCCCATGGTCGCCACGCGCTCACCCACCTTGAGCGCTTCGACTGCCGAGAACTCCCAGCCGGTCATCGCCCGCAGCATATCCACCTGCTGGTGGAGGGTCCAGGGCACGAAGTGACACATCACCAGGGAGTCCCCGAACATCCGCCACAGGTGTTGGCTCTTCACCATGGCCACTTTGGCCACGCTGAGGTCGGTCGCCGGCAGGGGATCCATGACGCCTAGCTGGCGCACCAGGTCCATCCCGGGGCCCTCTTTGGTGAACATTGTATCGTGGAGGCCCGCCATGTGGTCGGCGCCGTGGGCAGCCACCGAATAGATGAGGCCGAGGCCCTGTTTCAACCGGGGCTCGTGCATCCCGAATTCGAGGCCCTTGACTTGCATCGCGTACTCTTCGGCGCCGCGGCCGATGCGTTGGGCGGCCTTCTTGCTCCCATCGGCCAGAAGGTCACCGATGCCCTCCCGGGTGTTGATCAGGTCGAGCACCTGAAGCATGGCCTCGGCGTTGCCGAAGCGGAGATCGATCCCGCCGGTGTCTTCGAGGGTGAGAATCTCCTTCTCGAAGCACTCCATGGCGAAGGCGATGGCGCCGCCGGCGGAGATGGTGTCCAGCGAGTACAGGCTGCAGAGTTCGTTGCCGCGGCAGATGGCGTCCAGGTCGTCGATCCCCAGGAACGAGCCCAGGGCGGCCAGCGTCTCGTATTCCGGGCCGCCGTTCCGGCGGTCGACCTTGTAGGACGCGTTCTCCAGCTCCACTACCTTCTTGCAGCGGATCTGGCAGGCGGGGCACGCGTCCATGCCGACCCTCACCGTTTCCTTGATGGTGTCCGCGGTGATCTTCTCGACTTCATCGAAGGAGCCATCGCCCCAGTTGCGCACCGGGAGGTTGCCGATCGAGTTTCCGCCCACCATGTTCGCGGCCGACCCGGTGCCCAGCTCGTGAAAGGCGCCCGCCCCGCCGATGTTCATATAGTTGTGGTTCATGTACAGGGCTTTCTCTCGGAGTTCGCCGGGGTTGGCCGGCTTCGGTGCGTTCCGTCCCTTCACGGCCACCAGTTTCAGGTTCTTGGACCCCATCACCGCTCCCAGGCCGCCCCGTCCCGCCGCGTTGCGCAGGTCGGTGATGATGCATGAGACGGCGGCCATCTTCTCCCCGGCCTGCCCGATGGTCGCGGTACGGACATTTCGCTCGCCCAACTCCGCTTCGAGGGCATCCTGAGCGTCCATGACGGTCATTCCCCAGAGGGCGGAGGCGTCCCTGATCTCCACCTCTCCGCCGTGGAGCCAGAGGTACACCGGAGAGTCGGCCCGGCCCTCGACGATGAGGGAGTCGTAACCGGCGCGTTTCAGCTCGAAGCCAAAAAAGCCTCCGACCTCGCTCTTGGCCATCCCGCCGGTCAACGGTGACTTTGCTCCGATACAGTTGCGCGCCCCTCCGGGCACCGGCGCACCGGTCATGGGGCCGAGGGCGAAGATGAGGATGTTACCCGGCGAGAGTGCGTCGGTGCCGGGCTCCATCTCATTCAACAGGTAGTAGCCCACAAACCCGGCGCCGCCGAGATACCTTCGGTAGAAAAGCTCATCCGGTTCATCCACGGAAACCCGGCGGTCGGTCAGGTTGACCCTCAATATCTTGCCGGTGATGCCCTGTACCATTGCGTACCCTCCTCTGGCTAGCTAGCGGATGGTCTAACTCCCCCCCGAGATGGGAGGGAAGACGAGAATCAGAGACCCCTCGGACACCTGGTCGGAGGGATCGGCAAGCGTTCCGTTCAGGCTGGCATTCCAGGGCTGGTCCACCTGGACGCCCACTTTGCGCAGCACCTCTAGGACCGTGGCGTTTTGCTCGATATCCACGTCTACCTTACGTCGCTCGTCCGCGACCAGACCCTTCTTCAATCCGTACGTCTCTACGGTTACCCGCATTCTAGAACACCAGTCCAAGAATTTGCGTCAGCCTCAATTATCGAGACCGGCGTTGATTGTGTCAAATATCCGTTTACGATCCCGCATCTAGGACATCGATGCCTGGCCGCGGCGCGGTGGATTCCGGAGTAGCGAAAGTATATGATTACCTGGCGGAGGCCCTCTTCTCGTTGCCCGTCGATCGACCTCGGTCCCGTTGGATCACGGGCGGCCGGAGACCCGAGGGGCGATGCCACTGCCCGCTATCTGGCCGGAGGATAAACCTTGCCGGAGCTATTTAACGTCGTTACGCCGGAAGAAGCGAGACGGATCTTCTTTGGCCACCTCAGCCCCAACGCCACGCTGGAGAGGGTGGCCGTGGCCGATGCCCTGGACCGGATCACCCGCCGGGACGTGCATTCGCCCTCGGACCTGCCCGCTTTTTCCCGCTCCACCATGGACGGGTACGCCGTCCGGGCGGCGGATACCTACGGCGCGACGGAGGGGATCCCCGCCTATCTCGACGTGATCGGCGAGGTACTCATGGGACGGCAGGCGGAGGTCACCGTATCCGCCGGCCAGGCCGCCATCGAGCACACGGGGGGCATGCTGCCCGCCGGGGCCGATGCGGTCGTCATGGTGGAGAACACCCAGCAGGTAGACGCCGCGACCATCGAGGTTGTCCGGCCCGTGGCCCCGGGAGAAAACGTCATTCAGGTGGGGGAAGACCTGCGGCGGGGAGACCTGCTGGTGCCGGCGGGCCGCTGGCTGCGGCCCCAAGACCTGGGCGGCCTGATGGGCGCCGGTGTAACCGAGATCGACGTGGCGCCCCGTCCGTTGGTGGCGGTCATCTCCACCGGAGATGAGATCGTGCCACCGGAAGAAGAGATCGGTCCGGGCCAGGTCCGGGACATCAACACCCACACCCTCTCGGCGCAGATCAGGCAGGCGGGCGGTGTTCCCTGGTCACTGGGCATTATCCCCGACAACCGGAAGGCGCTGACGGAAGCAGCCGAGCGGGCGCTGCAGGGCGCGGACGTGGTGATAGTCACCGCCGGCAGCTCGGTGAGCGTCCGGGACCTTACCGCCGGGGTCATCGCCGGCCTGGGTGAGCCGGGCATCCTGGTCCACGGCGTGGCCACCCGGCCGGGCAAGCCGACGATTCTGGCGGTCGCGGCGGGGAAACCCGTGATCGGCCTGCCGGGCAACCCGGTTTCCGCGATGGTGATCTTCGACTTGCTGGTCGCACCGGCCCTGTATCTGCTCGCCGGGTCCTCCAATCCTCCGGCCCGGCCCACCGTGGAAGCCTTTCTGGCGCGGAACGTGGCATCCACCACCGGCCGCGAAGATTACGTGCAGGTGAGGGTTGAAGAGCGCGACGGACAGCGGTGGGCGGTGCCGGTTTTCGGGGAGTCGAACTTGATAATGACGATGATCAAGGCGGACGGCACGGTGCAGGTCCCCCTGGACAAACATGGATTGCCGGAGGGGGAACGGGTTACCGTCACCCTTTTCTGAGCCACGGCTTTTGGACCGCTGTTCCTGGCGCGGGCGGCTTAACATAACAGAGGGCTCCACCGGGGGATGAATCCCCCTTTTCCTAAGGTGGACTATCCCGGCGGCCTATTCCCCGCACAGCTTGGCAGCAGATTAATGGACCGGTAGGACGTGATGCAACGCAGGGTCTACTTGGAAGACATCCCATTGGACGAGGCACTGTCCAGGCTTTTCGGCGCACTGGAAGGGACGGGGTCCGCGCGTCCCCTTCCGGCGGAGGAAGTCTCGATAGAGGAGTCGGCGGGGAGGGTTACCGGCGGGCCGGTTATCGCCAGGACCTCTTCGCCTTTCTATCACTCGGCGGCCATGGACGGGGCCGCGGTACGGGCGGCGGACACCACCGGCGCCACCAAGACCTCACCGGTCCGGCTGGCGCTGGGCGGGCAAGCGTCTTGGATCGACACGGGGAATCCCCTTCCCTCCCAATTCAACGCCGTCATCATGATCGAGGACATCCAGAAGGTTGGCGATGACCAGATTGAAATCATCAACCCGGTAGCCCCGTGGCAGCACGTGCGCCCGCTGGGAGAAGACCTGGTGGCCACCGAGCTGGTGCTGCCGGAGAACCACGTGGTCCGCGCCACGGACCTGGGCGCCATGGCCTCGGCCGGCCTGAGCGCCGTGCCGGTCCGCCGCCGGCCCCGGGTGGCCATCATTCCAACCGGCTCGGAGCTGGTGGCGGTTGGCGAGCCGTTCAAGTCCGGCGACATCATCGAGTCCAACTCCCTGGTCATGGCCCGCCTGGTGACCGAATGGGGCGGGGCCGCCTACCGGGTTCCCATCGTCCGTGACGAGTTCGAGGCCATCCAGAGCGCGGTCAATGAGGCCCTGGAAACCCACGACGTGGTGGTCTTGAATGCCGGGTCATCGGCGGGCTCCCACGACTATACCGCGTCCGTGATCGAGTCCGTTGGCGAGCTGCTGGTCCACGGCATCGCCATCAGGCCGGGGCATCCGGTGGTCCTGGGCGTGGCGGAAGGCAAGCCGGTAATCGGTATTCCGGGATACCCGGTCTCCTGCGTGCTCACCATGGAGCTGTTGGTCAAGCCCCTCGTGGAGCGGATGCTGGGAGTGCCCGGCCTGCCGAGGCCCAGCCTATCGGCGGCGATCACTCGCAAGGTGTTCTCGGCACTCGGACAGGACGAGTTCCTGCGGGTCACCGTGGGCAAAGTTGGGGGCCGCTACGTGGCGACGCCGCTTACCCGGGGAGCCGGCGTCATGATGTCCATGGTGCGGGCCGATGGCATCGTACGGGTCCCCCGGTTTTCGGAGGGTATCGCCGCCGGAGGACAGGTGGATGTTGAACTCTTTCGCCATCCGCTGCAAATCGACAACACCATCGTAGCCATCGGCAGTCACGACCTGACCCTGGACCTGCTGGCCAGCGAGTTGCACCGCGTCGACCCTCGGGCCAGCCTCTCTTCGTCCAACGTGGGCAGCCTCGGCGGGTTGATGGCGCTCCAGCGCGGAGAGGCCCATCTGGCGGGCTCGCACCTGCTGGATGAGGAGACGGGGGAATACAACGTATCGTATATCCGGAGGGTGTTGTCCGCCGTGCCGGTTGTGTTGGTCAACCTGGTCTACCGTCAGCAGGGGCTCCTGGTGGCCGAAGGAAACCCGAAGGGCATCACGAGCCTGAGCGACCTGGCGCGCGGCGGCGTCTCTTTCATCAATCGCCAACGGGGCTCCGGAACTCGGGTGCTGCTGGACTATGAGTTGCGTCGTGGCGGCATCGACCCCTCATCCATCAACGGCTACGAGCGCGAGGAGTACACCCACACCGGCGTGGCGGCCGCGGTGGCCAGCGGGACGGCCGACACGGGCCTGGGGATTCTGGCGGCGGCTCGGGCCCTGGATCTCGACTTCGTGCCCCTTTTGAAGGAGCGCTACGACCTGGTTATTCCCCGGGATCAATACGAATCTCCCCTGCTTCAGCCGCTGCTGGAGATCATACGCGGCGACGGGTTCAAGACGCTGGTCGAGGGGCTCGGCGGCTATGACGCCTCGGAGATGGGCCGGACCATGGCCGAGCTGAATCCCTAGATACCGGCGCCGGCGATCCCAGCCCCCGGCCACGCGGGGCTAAAGCTCAATTCCCTGCTGTTTCGCCCAATCGTACACCTTGGGGAGGTCCGGATCGATGGGCCGCTGTCGATAGTACGGCAGCAGAGGGTGGAACTTGTCGAATATCCGGCGCAGGTCCGCCACCGGTTCTGGGTGGTCATCGACCCGCAAAGACATCAGCGGATAGGACTCGGTCTCATACACGATCAACGCCGCGCTACGTTGGCCCCCGTGCTGTCCTCCGGCGGCGGTGCCCGCCTCGAGTCCATGAAGCAGACGCACCTCCAGGTCTAGGTCGAAGGAATCCTCCAACGCGGCGGCCATCGCTTTGGCGACGTGCTCGCCCTGCAGGTTGTTGCCCATCGCGATATATCCGTCGCCGATGATGTGTCCGGCCCAGTCACTGTTGTAACTGCCGGTCCGCGCCAACGCGGTACCCCAACTGTCGATGATGCCCAGCTGCCGCCGCTCGATATGGGGATCGTTGGCCTCCAGTTCGGACATGACCCGGGTGGCGGTGAATCCCAATCCAAGCAGTTGCAAGCCCAAGGGCCCCAGCCGTGGATCGGAACTCGCTTGGGTCGCGATAGCTCCGACGTGGGCCTTCACGTTGGGCACTCGGGAGCCCACCGCCATCTCACGGGTGGTCGTCGCGATGCCGAGCCGGCCGGTCCGGCGGCAACGTCCCAGGACAGTGAACGTGTTGATCGGGAAACCGGGGTCGAACATATGTAACCTCCGTCGGTCGGAAGACTCCCATCCCCAAGGCTGCACCTACCCAACGCACCCGGCTACTTTACCATCCCGAACAGCCCCGTCACAGCCTCACCCGCCTCAGGGTAGCTCACCCAAAGTCTCCCTTTATTAAAGGGAGACTTTGAGGGATTTCGCCCGTCAACCAATTCTCACATTCCCTCCAAGAACCGGTGACACCCATCCCCGGCGGCAAACTCACCGGCCGCCGGAGGCGTCTACCGTCACGGGGCCTGCCTCCCGGCTGGGAGTCCGGGGCCGGGGAAGGTTCCAGAAGATGAGAGTCGCCGCCAGATACATGGCGACTATGGGGATGAGGGCCCAGTAATAGCTGCCGGAAGTGTCGAATACCCAGCCGGCAAACACCGGCACGCCCATGGACATGAAGCTATAAACGGTGGTGATCCCGCCCCGGAGGGTGCCGAAGTAGCGGCGGCCAAAGAAGTCCCCGATCAGGGACCAGGCCAGGCCGCTGACCGCCTCGGGAACAGAGAAGAGCAGGGCGAAGACGGCCAGTTGCCACAGCGACCCTCCGGGTATCAGGAGAATTCCCAGACTGACAGCTCCCAGGGCCATGGTGATGCCAACCATTTTCTGCTTGGCCCACTTGTCGCCAAACCAGCCGAGGAGGACCCTGAGGGGGATCGTGATGAAGGCTACGGAGGCCACGATGAGGGCTCCGGTGGCCTCGGACTGTCCCTTCCACACCATCAAGGGCACCAGGTGCACGAACACCCCGGTGTGGGCGGAAATCCGAAGGCCCATGGCCAACGCCAGGAGCCAGTAGGCCCGCGTCTTGATCGCCTCTCTCGCGGTGAAATCCACGGTGGTGTAATGGCGGCGGAACACCGACGACCGGGTGACTGGGACGCCCTCAACGGGGATAGCCTGCGGCTGATCTCCATCCGGCAGCAAGCCCATGCTTTCCGGCGAGTTGCGTATCACAAAAGCCATGGGAGCCACCAAAGTTAGCAGGGCCACGCCTGAGATCAGGGCGCCGGTCCTCCATCCCAGATTCAGCACTATCAAGGCGACCGCCGGCGTGATAACAGCGCCGCCTATGGACATGCCCATGGTCGATATGGACATGGCAAGGCCGCTACGTCGAATGAACCACTGGTTGACCGCGGCGAAGATGCCGTGGTTGAAACCCACGTTCACGCCCAGGGTCACGGCGGCAACGTACACAATCATGAACGTGGTGAAGCTGTGGGTAAAAGACAGCAAAATGAAGCCGACGCCGGCCAGAGCGCCGCCGGCGGCTATCATCGTTCGGGGTCCCAGGCGGTCCACCAGATAGCCCGCCAGAGGCCCTTCAATCCCGCCCTCCATCCGGCCCAGGCCGTAGGCCAAAGAGGTGGCCGCCCGGCTCAGGCCCAGGTCACGGGTCACGGGCAGGAAGTAGATCGAGAAACCGGTCCAGTAGAGGCCTCCCGCCAGGACATTGAGGGCGCTGCCCGCCGCCACAACCCACCAGCCGTAGAAAATCTTACGTTGTCCCCTGGTGCCGCTGGTGGGTGGCCGGTCCCTCATGCAATCTCCATCATTACTGGTGCCGGAAAGCCAACGCCATTATAGCGGTATTCGTCGCGGGCCGCAGGGAACGTGACCGGTGAAAACGATAATCCGGCCCGGTGCTCGTGGCGCTGAGCGCCGGTAAGAAGCCTGAGCGGCTGGGCGCATCGGCCTTTTGCATCGGCCTTTTGAATGAGCAAATATCGGTAATAATCCCGAGTTGCACCGGAGAAAACGTGGAGTATAATGGCTCGGTGCCTGCACTTCTTGAAGCCAAAGGGCTAACGAAACACTACGGAAAAACCATCGCGTTGGAGTCCGTAAATTTCGAAGTCCACGAGGGGATAACCGGCCTGCTGGGGCCCAACGGCGCCGGCAAGAGCACGGCGATCAAGCTGTTCCTGGGCCTCCTCAAGCCGACCGCCGGCTCCGCCGAGGTGATGGGCGAGAAGCCCTACGACTCCGTGGGAGTCCGAGGGCGTCTCGGCTACATGCCGGAACACGACTGTCTGTCCTCCGCCATAACGGCGTCTGAGTTCCTGGCTCACATGGCGGAGGTCAGCGGTATACCGCCGGTCTACGCCCGGACCCGCGCCGCCGACATCATGCGGCACGTAGGGCTCGAGGAGGAGCGCTACCGCTCCATCGGCGAGTACTCCACCGGAATGAAGCAGCGGGTCAAACTGGCCCAGGCCCTGGCCCATGACCCGGCCATCGTCCTACTGGACGAGCCCACCGCGGGCCTCGACCCGGGCGGCCGGGAGGATATGTTGCGCCTGATCCGCCGCACCGGGCGGGAGTTCGGCATCAGCATCATTCTCTCGTCGCATCTGATGGGGGACATCGAGACCACCTGCGACCGGATAATCGTTCTTGAAGGCGGCCACGTGGTGGAGGACGGGGCCGTGTCCCGCTTCACCCAGGAGACCGAAACCATCTACATCGATGTCGACGGCCGTCGGGACGAACTGGTCGCGGCCCTTACGAAACGGAGAGTCGAGGCCACGGTCGACGGGCCCTCGTTGGCGGTTGAGCTGAAGAACGAATCGCAGTACGACGACATCCGCGACGCCCTTGTCGAGGTTGACGCCCGGTTGCGACGGTTAGCGCCTCGCCGCCACCAGCTGACCGACATTTTCCGGAGCGCCGGGAAATGACCCAGTCGAGCGGTGAGCTGTTCGACCTGGGCTACCAGCACTACCAGGGTCCGCGCGAGGGAAGGATGCGCGCCCGCAAGGCCGTGTTCGCCAACGGCTTTCGCACCACCCTTGGTCTTGGGCGCGGCTCTCTGGCCAAGGTTCTCCCCATCCTGCTCTTCGCCGCCGTCATGGCCCCGGCCGTGATCATTGCCCTAGTCGTCTCCCAACTCGAACCCCTGGCCGACTCTGTCCCCGACCACTCCAATTATTACCAAATCGTATCGACAATCTTGATTCTTTTCTCCGCCATCATCGCCCCCGAGTTGCTCTGCCCAGACCGGCGCAATGGCGTCATCAGCCTGTACCTCGCGAGACCGTTGACGGCCACCGACTACGTCGCCGGGCGCTGGCTGGCGTTCTTCTCAATCACCCTCCTGCTGGTCTACTCCGGACAGATTGTCCTCTTCATTGGACTGGTCCTCTCCGCGGTAGAGCCGTGGGACTACCTCCGCGACAACTGGCTGGATATCCCCCGCTTCCTTGGGGCCGGCCTCGTGGTAGCGGCCTTCATCACCACGATACCGCTGGCCGTGGCCTCGTTCACCAACCGCCGCGCCTATGCTGCCGCGTTTGTAATCGGGTTCTTCATCATCTCCCACGCGGCCGGCAACATATTGACCGCATGCGAGGAGAATGGCGAACTGCGCCGGGACGTTCCCGCCGAGGCGCAGTGCGAACCCCTGACGGGAGACGCCGCCAAGTGGTTTAGCCTTGTTGCCATGTTCGCGGTGCCGATGCACGTGAGCGACATGATCTTCGGTGTTGAGGACGAAGAAGGGGACTCGGACCGGGTGGCGGAGTTGCCCAGCATTGTCCCCATCGGCTGGTACCTGCTGCTGACGGCGGGTCCGGGCTATGCCCTCTGGTGGCGCTATCGGAGGATATCGGCATGAGGACGACCGGGCCCTCCAGCGGTGCGTCCGCCACGGACCCCGTCATCGACGTGCGCGGCGTCTCAAGATGGTTCGGCAACGTCGTGGCCGTCAACGAGGTCTCGCTGCAGGTCTATCCCGGCATAACGGGTCTGCTGGGGCCCAACGGCGCGGGCAAGACCACCCTGCTTCATCTCGTCGCGGGCCTGGCGAAATGCTCGGAAGGAGAAGTGAAGCTGCTCGGCGAACCGGTGCGTGATAATCACCGGTTGTATCGACGGATCGGCGTCATGTCGGAGCACGAGGCGGTCTACGGCTTCTTCACCGGGCGGCAGTTCGTGGAGTTCGCCGCCCGGCTGCACGGTCTGAGTCCGTTGGGACCGCCGGTGGACCGGGCCGTCGCGCTGGTGGGACTGACCGAGGCCCAGGGCCGCCCGCTGAGCACCTATTCGCGAGGGATGCGGCAGCAGATGCGGCTGGCCGCCACGCTGGTCCACGACCCCGAAATCCTGATATTGGACGAACCGCTCAACGGGACCGACCCTCGCCAACGCATCGAGTTCCATGAAGCCATGCTCCGCCTCGCCAGCGATGGCCGGACCATCCTCATCTCGTCCCATATCCTGGAAGAGGTTGAGACGCTGGCCACGCGCATCCTCTTGATGGTCAGCAGTAAGCTGGCGGCGGCGGGCGATTTCCGGGCCATCCGCGCCAAGCTGGACGAGCAGGCCTACAAGGTCCGGGTGGTGACCGACTCCCCACGGGCCATGGCGGCGGCGTTGGTCCGAATGGACGAGGTGGACTCGGTCAGCATGGGCGACGAAGGTGACCTGGTGGTCCTCAGCCGAAACGTTACCGCGCTCCAGAGGTCCATCCCCCGGCTCGCCCAGGAGCAGGGTCTGCGGCTGTTGCGCGTCGAGCCCATGGATGACTCGCTGGAGAGCATTTTCAGCTACGTGGTGGAGCGCTAGATGGGCACCGTGTTCTGGTTGTCGTTGCGCCAATCGACAGGGCGGTGGCGCCTCGCGCTGGTCTTCTTCCTGGCGGCGCTGCCGGTCGGCCTGGCCATACTACTGTCTCTGTTCGCCGACGAAGACTCTGGGTACAGAGAGGGCTTCATCAACGTCCTGATCGACGGATTGACCGTCGGCGGTATCCTGCCCATCGTCACCATGGCGTTTTCAACGGCGGCATTTGGCAACGAGCTGGAAGACCGAACCCTGAGCTACCTGGTGCTAAAGCCCATACCCCGGTGGCAGATCGTGCTGCCGAAAATGCTCGCATCCGTGGCCATCAGCGGCCCGCTGCTGATCGTGAGCGGAGTCGTGGCGATGGTGGTGGGGCTCGACGCCGAACCTCGGGCCGCGGCGGCCGTCGGTCTGGCCCTGCTCGCGGGTGTCGCGGCCTACGCGGCCATCTTCACCTGGGCCGGGCTCGTCACCAGCCGGGCCCTCCCCTTCGCCCTCGTATACGTTTTCCTGTGGGAAGGGCTGATCGGCTCGTTCATCAATGGCGTCGGCTACCTCAGCGTGCGGGGCTACACCCTGGCTGTCATGCACGGGATCGATGAGCCGGGATTCGAGACATTGAGTTCGAGGGTGATCGAGTTTCCCGCTGCCCTCGTGGGTGCGGCCGGCGTGACCGTGGTGTTCTTCTGGCTGACGGTACGCCAGATGCGGCGGATGGACGTGCCCTAGCGGCCCGTTGCCGCCTCATTAGCCCAATTCGCCTCCTGGCTGCATCACCGCCCGGCGTTGGCTGGGCGGTTCCTCTTGCCGAAACCGCGGACCGCTCCGGGCCAAGCTGGTGGTAAGATGACGCCGTACCCCGCTGATTCGCCCGCTTTGCAGGGTATGATTCTTGCCCGGGCGGACGGTCACAGGTGCGGGTCCGCCCGCGGATTTCTGGCGCCGAGGACTTCAACCTAATGCTACAATCAGGACCGGCCCGGTATACGCCAGACGGAGGCCGCCGTCCGGAGGCATTCCCCCCAGCTTTGGCGAGCGCGCCCGCGTGCTCCCCGTGGGTTCAATGAATATGCGGGGCAGGCGCGACGCTGCCCCCGCCGGCTTGACGGGCCGGCTTTCTTCGCCGGCCGCGATGAGGCCGGATGAGTAGTATTGCTTCAACTCTCCGCCACCCGCGAAGAATAGCCCTCGGATGGAGACTGCTCGGACTGGTCAGCGTTATCGTGGCGCTGAACAGCAGCTTCTTCGAAAGAGGCGCCACCATCTACCTGATTCCGGTGCAGGCCAGCTTGAACCTCAGCCGGGCCAGAGCTTCGCTCATCTTCTCGCTGGCCCGTTCCGAAGGGGCCATGGGGGGGCCACTGGTGGGTTACGCGGTCGACCGGTTCGGCACCAAGAAGACGATGACCGTCGGCGCGATACTCGCGGGAATCGGGTTCATTATCTTCGGCACCGCTTCCAGCTTCTGGGCCTTCGCCGTGGCCTACATGCTGTTCATTTCCTTTGGGGCCACGATGGCTTTCCAAGACGCCACGTCTGCCTGGGTCAACACCTGGTTCAACCGGTTCCGGGTGCGGGCCATGGCGGTTCGTGAGGTTTCGGGGAACCTGGGCTCATCCATCATGATACCCATCATGGTCATGTTGATCGCGGCGTACTCCTGGCGGACCGTCGCGATAATGGCTGCGGTGGCCTACCTGGCCATCATCTTGCCGCTCACCCAGATGCTGAAAGACTCTCCGGAAAGCGTTGGTCTGCTGCCCGATGGAGTGACCCCGGAAGAAGAGTCCATCGCTCGAGAGGCCGCGGTGCAGAGACAGTCTGCCGCCGCCCGGCGGGGAGCCAGTTACCAACGCCAGGTCGATTTTACCGTTAAGGAGGCCTTGGGGACCTCCTCCTTCTGGTTTCTGCTGGGCGGCACCACGCTCCGGCACGTGGCCAAGGCGGGGGTAGAGGTACACTTGATCGCCATTTTCCAGTGGCGGGGGCTGGATGCGGCTACCGCCGGCTTGATCTTCACTCTGTGGGTGGCGATGAATATTCCGGCCAAGCTGGTCCTCGGATACTTCGCGCACCGGGCTCCAAGACGGACAACCCTGGCCGTGGGTGTACTGCTCTACGTCGTGGCTTTCATGCTGCTGCTGAATGCCCATGAGGTTTGGCTCATCGCTCTCGCGGCGGCCATCGGCGGGACCTCCGAGGCGATCACTCCCCTGAATTGGGGGACTCTGGGCGATTACTTTGGGCGGCGGTATTACGCCACTCTGAGGGGGGTTATCAACCTTAGCTACAGCTGGGCCTGGCTGGTCATGCCCGTCGCCGCGGGCTGGTGGTTCGATCACCACGCGAACTACTCGGTCCCCTTGGTGGTAGCCTCCATCGCCGCCATTCTTTCGGCGGTTGCCTATGCTCTGATCCGGCGCCCACCTCTGCCGGCGCGGCTGGCTGCCCTAAGCAAGGTGGTCGAAAGCTAGGAGCCTTCTCCCTCCGCTGCCTTGGAAATTCAAATCGCTAGGCGGGCTGAGGGAAACCCTTGAGGAGGTACGGTCCATCTGAGGAATCGCTTCAGAGTTGGTGGCTGGGAGCCGGCATTCAAATTCCCACCCAACCGCCCAGAAAAGAGTTTGAGGAGCATTGCAACCGCCGTGCCGATCGTCAATCCAAGGGTAAGCCCAGCGGGCTTGCCGGGCACCCGCCTGCCAGCGGGGTGCGGGAATAGAGGCCCTCGTCCACGTCTCCGGAAACGTGAGGAAGTCCGGTAGCCGGACCCAGGGCGGGCGGCTCAGCCGTGGTTGTTTTCATGGGTACCGCCGACTCGCGTCCAGTGGTGTCCGGTCTGGGCCAACAGCCGGTCGGCGGCCTCGGGACCCCACGAGCCGGGCTCGTAGACTTGCCGTGTGGGCGTGTCCCGGCCGTCTTGTTCCACCAGCAGCGGTTCGACGATCCGCCACGCCTCTTCGATATGGTCACTCCGGATAAATAGCGAGGCGTCCCCCTCCAGGGAATCCTGCAGCAACCGTTCGTAGGCCTCGGGGATGGCCTGCTCGGTGAAAGCCGACTCGTAGTGGAACTCCATGTCCTCCGTACGCGTCAGCATGCCCTGGTCGGGGACCTTGACGCCGAACTGGAGGTGCACCCCCTCGTCGGGTTGGAGGCGCATGGAGAGAAGGTTCGGACTCAGGGCCTCTCCAGGACTCGCCGAAAACATCATGTGCGGCGGACGGCGAAACTGGATCGCGATCTCGGTTATCTTGTCGTTCATCGCTTTTCCGGTGCGCAGGTAGAAGGGCACTCCGTGCCAGCGCCAGTTGTCGACATAGAGGCGCAATGCCGCGTAGGTGGCGGTGCTCGACCCAGAGGCCACGCCCGGTTCGTCGAGGTAACCCCGGTACTGGCCGAGGACGGTGCTCCGTGCCGCCTCCTCGGGGGTCCAGCGCCGGATTGCTCTCAGCACCTCGACCTTATGATTGCGCAGGGAGTCGGCGTCCATGGCGCTGGGCGGCTCCATGGCCACCATGGTGAGTAGTTGGAGCAGATGGTTCTGCACCATGTCACGGACCACTCCGGACTGGTCGTAGTAGCCCGCCCGGTCACCCACCGGGACCGTCTCCGCCGCGGTAATCTGAACGCTGTCCACGTAGGTGCGGTTCCACAGCGGCTCGAAGATGGTGTTGGCGAAACGGAAGACCAGGATGTTCTGCACCGTCTCTTTGCCCAGGTAATGGTCGATGCGGTATACCTGGCGCTCGTCGAAGACCCGGTGCACCAGGTCGTTCAGGGACCGGGCGGATTCCAGGTCCTTGCCAAAGGGCTTCTCGATCACCACCCGGCGCCAGCCGGCTCCGGTAGCAGAGAGCGCGGACCCTCCCAGGTTCTTCACCGCGGTCCCGAAGAAGCGCGGGGCGATGGACAGGTAGAACAGCCGGTTACCGGCGCCGTCACCGCCCTCCAGCTCCTCCAGCCGCTGCCGCAGTCCGACGTAGTCTTCGGGCTCGTCGAGGTCGCCACGGACGTAGAAGATGTTCTGGGCGAACATGCTCCACTCATCCCGGCGCAGTGCCAGATCGCCGAACTGGCGGACGCTGTCTCCCATGAGGTCGCGGAACCGGTCGTCGGAGTACTCCTGGCGGGAGAAGCCCACGATGCGCAGATTCTCGGGGAGGCGGCCCTTGCACCCGAGCTGAAACAGGGCCGGCAGCAGCTTGCGCCGGGCCAGGTCGCCGGTACCGCCCATAATAACGATGGTGGTGGTCTCGCCGGCCATGACTATGACCTCCCTTCGGCCTCGCTCTGGGCAGGCTTCACCGCGTGGCCCCCGAACCGGTTGCGCAGGGCAGCCAGCATTTTGACTCCGAAAGGCCCATCCTGACGGGAGCGGAAGCGTTGTTGCAACGAGAGGGTGATGACCGGCGCGGGCACCGCCAGGTCAATCGATTCCTGCACCGTCCAGCGGCCCTCCCCCGAATCGTCGACGTAGGCTTCCAGGCTGTCGAGTTTGGGGTCCTCTTCCAACGCGGTGGCGGCCAAGTCCAGCAGCCAGGAGCGTACCACGCTGCCGTAGCGCCAGCCCTCGGCGATCTGGCCCAAATCCAGACCGAACTCCTTCTTGGCTTCCATGATCTCGAAGCCCTCGGCGTAGGCCTGCATCATGCCATACTCGATGCCGTTGTGCACCATCTTCACGAAATGGCCCGCGCCGGCGGGTCCCACATGGCTGAGGCCCTGGTTTTCGCCGGGAGCCAGGGTCTGGAAGATGGGCTCCAGGCGCTGATATACCTGCTTCTTCCCGCCGATCATCAGGGCGTAGCCTTCGGCCAGCCCCCAGATGCCGCCGCTGGTGCCCACGTCCATGAAATCGATGTCGTGCCCCGCCAGTTTTTCGGCCCGGCGCATGCCGTCTTTGTAGTTGGAATTGCCGCCATCGAGAACGGTGTCCCCGGCCGACAACAGGGGTATCAGGCTGTCGATGGTGTCTTCAGTGGGCTGCCCAGCTGGAACCATAACCCATACGGCACGGGGTTGGGATATCTGGCCGGCCAGGTCCTCCAGGGAGGACGAACCCACCGCTCCCTGGGCCTGGCTGGCAGCCACCGCTTCGGGGCTCCGATCGTAGGTCACCACCCGGTGCCCGCCCTTCAACAAACGCTGCACCATATTCCCGCCCATGCGGCCCAGGCCGACTATGCCTATTTCCATGATGGACTCCCTCCGTGTTTGACGGTGTTGGGTGTTGGTAGGGTTTGGTCTTTGTTGAATGATAGCTGGTGGGGGGGCGAAATCCCCCTAATCTCCCTTTACGAAAGGGGGACTTTTGGAGTTTGTTCAGTAGCCGGCGGGGTGGTTCGACCGGCTCATCACGAACGGGGGACGGGGGAAGGTCCCCGTTCGGTCTGAGCTTGTCGAAGGACTGGGAGTGGCCCCCATTTACGCTGCTGGATAGGCTCTGAAGGCAATTTGCTCCTTGTGGGGCTCGGCATTGGGCCCGCGGCCTAGCGGGCGGCCGCCTTGGCGCGGGCGTCGATGAACAGCCGGTAGAGCCGCCCGTAGGTGCCCGCGATACGGCTGACCGCTTCGGCTCGGGATATGCCTCCGTCCTTGTACTCCACCAGGGGCGCCCAGAATACGGTCCTGCCCACGGCAAAGCCGATGACACCCTCGGTCTGGGCGCCGATGGTCAGCCAGTCTTGGACCCGCTGTTCGTTCTCTCCGCGCCCCAGGACGATCACGCCAACGTTGTCCCGGCCGCCGGCGCGGGCCTGGGCCACCACGTTGCCCGCCGCTTGCCGGTCGTCCACCCCCTCCAATTTCCAGACGTCCGGCTCGATTCCCGCCTCTTGAAGCTCCTTGATGGACCGCACCACCAGGTCCGGGCGAACGTCCCGGTCGTAGACATGGCTGTCCTGCCCCGCCGCTTCCAGCTGGCTTTCGGTGGCGGGCGCCAGCAGCTCGAACATGAACTTGAGCCCCGCCGAGTGGGTGTGGTCGGAGAGCACCTTCAGCCGGCGGCGCTGGTTCGCGTTTCCAGCTCCGTCTCCATCGGGGTTGTACCGCACCAGTGCCTTGGCGAAGGTTGGCGCCGCGTCCCGCAGGCGCTTTCCGAAGTCGTCTCCGTACTCGAAATCGAATTCGGCCTGGCCGCTCTTCTCCACCGAGGTGCAGGTCGTGATGCCCCGCCGGTTCGCGTCGGCGAGGATTGCTTCGCCGTACTTCTGGTCCACCAGGATTGCGGCGATGTCGCCGGGCACCCCCTGTTCGAGAGCTTCCAGGAAGCCTTCGAAGATGACCCGTTTGTACGCCGAAAGCTGCTCCACCTCGTCGGGGCTGGCCGGCCGGCCGCGGATCCCTAGCAGGCCGGCTTCGAATGAGCTTCGGTGGTCGAAAGGCAGAATGAAAAGGTTCTTGCCGTAGCCCAGAGTTGAGACGTCCATTAGTGTGCCTCCTTTCGATTCGTTAATTGCACGCCGGGCACGGAGCGGGTCAGTGCGCCGTCCGGTCATGTTCGGCAATCCGCTCCTTCACCACGTCGAGCAGCTTCTCGTGGTCGTGGACGACCCAAGCGTGGTCCAACACCTGGCTGGCCTGGCTTGAATGAAGCCCCGCGATGGTGAAGGGTGTGGCCACGGCTACCACGTTGGCGCCGGCGGCGACGGCCGCCCGCACGCCGTTCGGCGAGTCTTCCAGCACCAGGCAGTCCTGGGGTTCAACCCCCAGCTTCCGGGCTGCCAGCAGGTAGATTTCCGGGTCCGGTTTGGCCTGCTTCACGTCCTCGCGGGTCAGGATCACGTCCAACGCCTGCTCAAGGTCGAGGACCCGCAGGATATGCAGCGCCTCTTTGCAGTACGACATGGTCGCCAGGGCGGTCCGGCAATGGGTGTCCTTGGCAATACGCAGCAGGCCGACGGTGTGAGGCCATTGGTTGTCCCGGATGACCTGAGGGTCGGCGACGATCTCATCGTAGATCTTGGTCCGCATGGCGGTGAGCACTTCCCAGGGCTCGGCCACGCCGTACTCGGCCAGCAGCGGACGGGTCTCGGTTTCGAGCCCGAGGCTGTCCAGGATATGCTTGGAGGCGACATCCCGGGCGGCGCCCACTATCTCCCGGTAGGCCTCGATGGCCTGGGGATCGGGTTCGGCCAGCCCCCGCAGCCGCTGGGCGGCCACCCCGTAAGAAAATGCTTTAAGTTTTTCGGTCTGCACCAGCGTACCGTCCAGATCGAACACGATCGCACTGATCAACGTGCACCTCTTCAGGCCGGACTCGAAACACCCTCTTCACCGGACGCCAATCGCGCGAAGGAAGGGCGTTTCAGCTTACATCCCGTCCGGGTTAGGCTCCTCAAATAGCCCCGGCGATAGGGCCGGGAGCCAGGGCAAAATGCGCCCTGGATGCGGGCGCCGGTTCCCGTTCATTCGGAGAGCTTCTAAAATAGCTGGTGACGCGGCCTCCTTGCTCACCTTGGTCCTACCGCCTGCCCGCCGTTCCCCGGCCTGACCGCCTTCATCGATCCGGCCCACCCTCGTCGTTCTGGCCCACCCTCGTCATTCCGGCGTAGGCCGGAATCCACGTGCACCTTTCGTGACAAGAGCAAACGTTGCAGTGTAGTTTACGCCCCTGGGTTCCGGCTTTCGCCGGAACGACGAAGGTGGGGCATATTATTAGTATGCCCAGCCCAATAACTAAAAACTAGTCGCCACGTCCTTGAACCCCTGCGGAGAGCGTGTGTACGGTCTTTCAGAACATGGCCGGGGATGCGTCATGGGTACTGCAGCTCTCCAAAGGCCCGCTGGACCACCTCCGGCAGGGCCGGATGCACGTAGATCGACTGGGTGATCGCGTCGGTGGTGAGGCCTAATCGCATGGCGTTGGCCACTTCCTGGATCAACACAGACGCGTCGGTGCCCACGATGTGGCTCCCCAATATCACTCCGGTATCCGGTCTGGCCAGCACCTTGACGAAGCCGTCCCGGTCATTGATGGATGAGCCGTAGGCGGTATCGAAGTAGTTGTAGGTGGCGGCGGCGTAGGGGATGCCCGAATCCCTGGCTTCCCGCTCGGTCAGGCCGACGCTGCCGACCTGGGGCGAGGCGAAGATCGCGTGGGGCATGGCGCGGTAGTCGACGGGCACCTTTTGGTCCGGATTGAAGATGTTGTTGGCCGCGTAGGCTGCCTCCAAGTTGGCGCTGTGCTTCAAGAGGTATTTGCCCACGATATCGCCCAGCGCCCAGACGCCGGGTACGCCGGTTTCGAGGTACTGGTCGGTTTGTACAAAGCCACGCCCGTCGATCTCCACGCCGGTTTCGGCCACGGCCAGGTTGTCGGTGTTGGGCACCCGGCCCGTCGCCAGCAAGAACGCGTCGGTGGCCACCTTCACGGTGTTTCCGCCCATCGACACTTCCAGGGCGATCTCGTCTCCCTGCCGGTACGCCCGGGTGACCTGGGCGTTCAGCAGCAGGTTGAACTTTCGCTGGTACACCTCGGTGAAGCGCCGGGCCACGTCCTCGTCCTCGGCCCGGAGCATCGTGGCCCCCCGGTGGATGAGGGTCACCTCGGTTCCCAGGGCGCCGAAGAAGTGGGCCAGCTCCGCGGCGATGTACCCACCGCCCAGGATGGCCAGGCGGCGTGGCTGCTCCGGCAGCCTCAAGGCCTGGTCCGAGGTGATGTAGGGGACGTCGCTCAGGCCGGGAATGCCGGGCACCCAGGGCCGCGTCCCGGCGGCGATAACCACGGTCTCCGCGCTGATTCGCTCCCCGTTGACCTCCAGGGCCTTCTTCCCCACGAAGCGGCCGGTGCCCTTGAACACGGTGATGTTGGAAGCTTGCCGGTTCCCCCTTTCTATCGCCGCGGCATCCGCATCGACTTCTTCAAACGCCCGCCGGATGATGAAATCCCAGTCAATCGACTCCACGGTAGCCTTGATGCCAAAGAGTTCAGCCCGTTGGATGGTCTCCATCACATCGGCGCAGTGGATCAACATCTTGGAAGGGATGCAGCCGCGGTTC
>JASMCQ010000031.1 GCA_030753265.1 Dehalococcoidia bacterium | reverse complement strand
ATTGGCCTTGATGTTTTCTGACTGGGACACATTTGCTCCTTTCTGGAAGTAATGTACCTTCATTCCAGGAGCTCACGCCACTTCCACTTTCTCGGGTTTTCTTACACCCCAATGTGTCCCATTATCGCTGACGGTCTACAGTCTAGCATAAGGGTTTCCTATTGGAATCAAGCCGCGTGTTGAATTCAAGCTGCCGGGCAGGCTGGTACGACAGGGAAGATTCGTCGTGGATGACCCGGATGTGTAGCGGCGATCGAGCCGAGGTTGCCAGCGTAAGCGGCCAATGATAGCATTTTTATGTCCTTAATCGGCCATGTCGCGAAAAGCGTCTGGTCTGAATCTAAATCAACATTCGGGAGGATGTTATGCGTTGCATACTCAAGGTTTCATTCCCGGTAGAGGCGGGTAACGCGGCGATTCGAGACGGCAGCCTGGGAAGGAAGATCTAGTCGATCTTCGAGGATGCCAAGCCAGAGGCGGCCTACTTCACCGCGGAAGGTGGGACCAGGGGAGCTACCATTGTGGTAAACATAGACGATGCTTCGGAGATACCGGCATTGGCTGAACCGTGGTTCCTGGCGTTTAACGCAAAGGTGGAGGTTCTGCCCGCTATGATTCTCGAAGACCTGGAGAAGGGCGGTCCCGGCATCGAAAACGCCGTCAAGAAGTACGGTTAGGTGCCGTCGTGTAGGGGCGCTGCATGCAGCGCCCCACGGCCCCCCAGGCGCCCCACAGCCCCCCACGGCGCGCACATGCCGCAACCCCCTCCCTGGCGGCGGCTTTCCGGCCAATGAGATCCCTAAGCCGGCTGATGCAGGCTCAGGGCCCCGTTGATCCCGGCTCCGGGGGAACCTCTTCTAGGTCGAAGCGGAACTCCTCGATGACCGGGTTGGAAAGCAGCTTTTGGCACATATCGGCGACCGCGTCGTGGGCTTGGGTCCGGTCTGGGCCGTCGACCCGGACCTCCAGGTACTTTCCCACCCGGACGTCGTTCACCGTGGCGAACCCCATGGTCTTCAAGCTCCCCAATACCGTCTGGCCCTGGGGGTCGTTAACCGCGGGCTTCAGCGTTACGTATATTCTAGCCAGATACAATTCTCGTTCCTTGGGTTAGCAGGGGCCGACCTCCGGTCCCAGATTCCCTGAATAGTCGAAGAACGCCTCGATGCGGTCGCGGTCGACGCCCTCCATGGTGTCGAGCACACCCCAGGTGGCCAGGGCCACCTGCCCCTCCGGTATCTGGTCGTAGAATCGGGTAATGCCCCATAGATTGGAGAGACCGATGCCGTCTATCACCTCGCTGAGCCGGTCGATCTCGTCCGCATCGGTCAGGTTGTAGCTGACGATGATGTTGCCGTGCTCGAGGTTGTGGACAATCTGCTCGTCGGGCATCCCTCCGGGGTAGAACCCGCAGCTTGCCGGGATCGTCCAATGGTCGCCCGAAGTTGGCGGGGTGGTATTGTATTTGACGGTCTCGCCGACTGACAGGTGATTGGCGGTAGGCATGATGTCTTGGAGCGCCCCAACACCCTCAACGTACCCCTGCCGGTCTCCGGTGTTCGCGCCACTGTGCCCGCCTCCGCCCAATCCACCCACGGCGAAGCTGCCTATTACCAGGATGGCTATAACGGCCGATGCCACCAGGTATATCTTGTTGGTCTTCCGCTTTCTGGGCCGGTAGATCGGCCGGGCCCCAGAGGACCTGGCCCCCCTGGGCGTGCCCTGGCCCCGGCCGCGGCGGCGTTTCGATTCAGGCAACTGTTTCCCTCCGGTTAAAGAAGACGCTCTCCGGTGATCCGGTAATAGGCTTCAAGGTAGCGTTCCGAGGTCTTGGCCACCACGTCGTCGGGCAGCTGGGGCGCCGGTGGTTCCCGGTTCCAGCCCTGGGCCGTCAGGTGGTCGCGGACGAACTGCTTGTCGAAGTTGGGTTGAGAGCGGCCGGGCTGGTAGCCTTCCAGGTCCCAGAACCGGCTGGAATCAGGGGTAAGCAACTCGTCGATGAGGATCAGCCGGTCGTTGATCAGGCCGAACTCCATCTTGGTATCGGCCAGGATAATACCCCGTTCCAGAGCGTAGTCGCGGGCGAACTCGTAGACGGAGATGCTCACCTTGGCAAGCTGTTGGGCCCGATCCAAGCCCACCATCTCCACGACCTCCTCGTCGGACATGTTCTGGTCGTGGCCCTCCTCGGCTTTGGTGGTGGGGGTGAAGATGGGTTCGGGGAAGGCCTGGCCCTCCAGGAGCCCGGCCGGCATCGGTTTTCCGGAGACGGTCCCCTGCCGGAGATACTCCTCCCACGCCGAGCCGGTGATGTAACCGCGCACGATGCACTCGATGTCGATGCGTTGGGCCCGCATCACCACCATTGCCTGGCGGGCAACCTCCGGCGGCAGGGCGTCCAGCGCGCCGCCGACCATGGCCGCGGCCTGGGGAGCGTCGGCCAGGGTGATGAGATGGTTGGGCACAATATACCGGGTCTTGGCGAACCAGAAGGCGGACATGTGGTTCAGGACCAAGCCCTTATTGGGAATGCCGTTGGGAAGGACAACATCGAAGGCGGAGAGCCGATCGGTGGCCACCATCAACAGCAGATCTTCGCCGAGGAGGTGGGTATCCCGTACCTTTCCCCGGTGGAGAAGATCGGGCAAGTCGGTTTCCATTAGCATTTGGTGATCCTGTCCGGTTGCGAGTCGGTTTCGAATCTCGCCAACGCCTCTTCGAGTCCGCCGCGGGCGGAGCAAGAATCTGGGGCATTGGCTGGTGTCTTTCCCGGGGCCGTTGGCCTAGCGTCTCGCCCCCGGTACGCCGTCTGCCGGTTTCTCAGTTCGACAAGTCACCGGCACACCGGTCAACCATCGTTCCAAGGCGACGGTGCCCGGCCCGCTAATACTATACGATATACCGTGGGGATTGGGTAGGGCATTTGGGGCATATACTGGGGCCCGCTGCTGGGAACCCGGCACGCAGCCCGTCACGCGGAGCCCTCGGCGGGCAAGAACCCGATGCGTTGAAAAGTGTGGTCCACGTAGCGGGTGTAGTAGCGGTAGTCAAATACCTCGTCCAGCTCCTCCGCGGAAAGGCTTGCCAGCGCTTCCCCATCTGATTTGATCAGATCGCGGAAGTCCTCGTTCCGGTCCCAACTCCGGGCAGTGTTCCGCTGTACGATCTTGTAGGCGTCCTCACGGGCCAGCCCCTTGTCCACCAGGGCTAGCAGCACCCGTTGGCTGAAGATGAGGCCCCGGCTGCTTTCCACGTTGGTCCACATTCGGTCGGGAAAGACCTGGAGGTCCCGGATGACCCGGCTGAAGATGCTCAGGATGTAGTCCAGAGCCAGGCACGAGTCCGGCAAGATGATCCGCTCGGCGGAGGAATGGCTGATATCCCGTTCCCCCCAGAGGGCCACATTCTCCAGCGCGGTGATGCTGTTTCCCCGAATCAGCCGGGCCAGGCCGCAGATGCGCTCGGCCAGCTCGGGGTTGCGCTTGTGGGGCATGGAGGATGAGCCGGTCTGCCCGTGGCCGAAAGGCTCTTCCAACTCGTGTAACTCGGTTCGCTGCATGGCGCGGATTTCGGTGGCGAACTTCTCCAGCGAAGCGGCGATGAGGGCCATCGTGAGCATGAAGTGGGCGTAGCGGTCTCGCTGGATTACCTGGTTGGACACCAGGGCCACCTGAAGGCCCAACCGCTGGCAAACCCGGTCCTCTATCGAGGGCGGTACCGTGGCATGGGTGCCTACCGCGCCGGAGATTTTGCCGACCCGGACGCTTTCCAGGGCCTCGACCAGCCTGGCTCGCTGACGGCGCAGCTCCTCCCACCACAGCGCCATCTTCAGCCCAAAGGTGATGGGCTCGGCGTGGATCCCGTGGGTGCGCCCCATCATCATTGTGTCCTTGTGCTGCAGGGCCTGGCCGCGGAGGGCCTGCAGGGCCTCGTCCAGGTCGCCGAGCAGCAGCGCTCCGGCCTCCCCCATCTGGAGCCCCTGGGCGGTGTCCAGCATGTCGGAAGAGGTGAGCCCCAGGTGCAACCAGCGTCCTTCGGGCCCGATACCCTCGGTGATGGAGGTGAGGAAGGCCGTCACGTCGTGGCGGGTGGTCTCGAAGATCTCCATCATGCGCTCGTGGTGGTACTCGGCTTGCCGCAGCCGGGCCATGTCCTCAACGGGGATCACCCCTTCTTCGGTCCAGGCCTCGCAGACGGCCAGCTCCACCTGGAGCCACTTGCGGTACTTGTTCTCGTCGGCCCATACCCGCTTCATGGCGGGCCGGGAATAGCGGTCGATCAAGGCTGTGACTCCCCCCGGTTGCCCGAGCTGCCGGCCGGTCCGTCTCCGGGAGCCGCCGGCGCACCGGGCCGATGTCCGTTGCCGACGTACTCCTCGAGGGCTTGGAGGACGACGGAAAAGTCGGTGAAAGGCTGGAAGGGGATTCCCTGGCGGACGCACTCCTCGGCCAGGGTACGGTGGGCGAAGAGCACATCGGTCCGGCCCGCCGCTTCAAAATCGGAGATGCCGTCGCCGACGTAGAAGACGTAATGCCCGCTCTCGCGGTACCGGTCCACCACCAGGCCCTTGGAGTTGCCCCTCGCTTCTTGTCCCGGCCTGGTGTGGCGATACTCGTAGGTGATGCCCCGCGGGGTGAACCGGGTGTTGACTGAGTACACCGGTATCTGGGGAAACCCCTCCCCGTCCAGCAGGGCCCGGATGTAGAAATCCAGGCCCTGGCTGACGATGGCCATCGGTATGTCGTGGGCCAGGCAGTACTCCCGAAGCTCCTTGAAATAGGGCCGCAGGTTGGCGTGAGACTTTACATAATCTTGCATCGTGACCTGGTCCGCCAGGATGTCGCGGAAGGTGATCTCCTGGTACTCCTTGAGGTTTATCTCGCCGGCGCGGAACCGGAGCCGAACGTCCGGCCAGGTGGAGTCGCCGAAACGTTTCAAAAGCAACTCGGCCACGTTCTGCTCGGCAGCCGTGTCGTCGAAGTCGATGAGCACCGCGGGGAGCAGGTTAGCGCTCCCGGAGTTCTCGCCGGTAGTCTTCATACGCTTGCCTTATATCATCATTATTGAGACCCAGGATTTCCGCGGCGAAATAGGCGGCGTTCCGGGCGCCCCACGATCCCACCGCCATGCAGGCAACGGGAATCCCCGGCGGCATCTGGGCCGTGGCCAGCAGGGCGTCCCAGCCCTTCATCTCGCTGGAGGCCAGGGGCACGCCGATCACCGGAAGGGTGGTCCAGGATGCCAGGGCGCCACCCAAGGCCGCCGAGCCACCGGCGGCGGCGATGAGCACCTGGATACCGCGGCCACGGGCTCCCTCGGCGTACTCCCGCACCCGCTCCGGTGTCCGGTGGGCCGACAGCACGCGGACTTCATAGTCGATCTTCAATTGCTCCAAGGTGTTGATCGTCTCCTGAACCACCGGCTCGTCGGAGGCGCTCCCCATTACCACGCCTACTAGGGGCACGACAAAATCCCTCCAGGGTTCATTCCCTAAAGTTCCAGCTCGTCTCGGAATGCCTCGACCAATGCTTGCTCCAAGGCCTCTCGCTCGGAACGGATATCCACGCCATTGACCTGAACGGAGGGTCCCCCCTCGGCCGATATTACATCGACCACTATCTCCCGCTCACCCCGTTCTTCCCAGGACAGGATGGTGGTGATGGCGTCGTCCTCGTCCTCATCTTCGTCGTCGACAATGTCCAGGCCGTCGTAATCCTCCTCCAGGTCACCCTCATTGACTTCCCACGAGACGATCGTTTCCAAGTCTGCCTTGCCCTCCAACAGGGTGGCGTTCATCTCGGACAGCATCTCGGAAATCCCCAAGGACCCGGCCAGACCGGACAGCTCCTTGCGCGCCTGTTGTAGCTGGACTTCCTCCGTGGCAGCCTGCTGCCGCCGTTCGGCCCTGACCTCCGCCAGTTCCTCCCGGAGATCCCTGAGCGTATCTTTCCACGCCATGAACTGCCTCCCAGCCGGTCCGCGGGTAGCCGCGCCGCCGGCGATTACTTACGATTCAAATTTTCCGGTGCCGAGGCCCCGGAGACCTTACAGGAACTGGGTCCTGTTGGTTTCCCGAGTGATCTCCGCCCGCCGCGCGGCAACTATTGAGCATGATACCAAAACCGTCAACCGGCGGGCTTTCTGCCGGCTCTGGCTATAGTGTACGTAAACTCGTCCACCGCTCGGAAATCGCCCAGAGCGAGGTGCCGCCGCACTTGGGCGAGGGTCTCCAGCAGGTCCAGGTAACGAACTCCCAAGGGACCACTCTTCAAGCGCATGGGATACATCCCCAGCTTTCGCAACGCCCTTTCTGTCTGGGAATTCCACACGGCGAATACCCAGGGGTCCTTGAGACACATGAGGTAGGACACGAACTCTTTCCCCGCGCCGGCCAGCTTGTAGGCTCCACTTTCGGCCGCGCACTCCGTAAAGCGGCCCTCCAGCATGACCATATCGTAGAGCAGGAAATCCAGCGAGTCCCGGACTTCCTCGATGGAGTTGCCCTTGAATTCGGCGCGCCGGTTGCCCCCCGACGCGGCGTACAGCGAGAGTGCCTGATCCATCGAAAGGGTGGGCAACGTTGCCTCGGAGAGCCACCCGGCGAATTCCTCCGACCTCAGCCAACGCCGCCGGCGGTAACCTAGCAGCTTGCCCTGGGCCTCGGCTTCCTGGCAAGCTACCCGCAACGCTAGCCACTCGGCGCTATCTGGCCTGGAGTCCACGCCCTCCCCTTCTGTTCCAACGCGGCGATGTCGGTGCGGTATTGGGCCCCTTGGAAGCGGATTTCGCGCACTCTATCATACGCCCTGGCCCGCGCCTCCGCCAGAGAACCGCCGCGGCCGACCACGGTCAGCACGCGGCCGCCGCTGGTGACCAGCCGTCCGGGCGCCCCGTCCGGCGCCTGCCGGGTGGCCGCGTGGAAGATCATGGTATTCCGGTCTTCGCCATCAAGCCCGTCGATTTCGAAACCGGTTTCGTAGCTAGCCGGATAGCCGCCGGAGGCCAGGACCACGCCCACGTAGCAGTTGGTTTCCCAGGTGACCGGGACCCGGTCCAGGCGCCCTTCCACGCAGGCGGACATCACTTCCAGCGGGTCGGTGGCCAGTTGGGGCAGCACCACCTGGGTCTCCGGGTCACCCAACCGGCAGTTGAACTCCAACACCTTGGGCCCCGTGGCGGTTAACATAATTCCGGCGTAGAGCACGCCCGTGTAGGGGGCGCCCTGCCGGGACATGGTCTCGATGACCGGCCTCATGACGGTGCGGGCAATCTCCTCGGCCATCTCATCGTTCCAGAAGTCCGGCGGGGTGAAGCTCCCCATTCCGCCGGTGTTGGGGCCTTGATCCCCGTCCCCCAGCCGCTTGTAGTCGCAGGCCGCGGCCAGGGAGGAAAGGTGTTTCCCGTCGCAGAAGGCGAAGACGCTGACCTCGGGCCCGGTCAGCATCTCTTGAATGACCACGGTTTCTCCGGCGGTCCCGAAAATCCGGCCGCTCATGCAGGCCCGCACCGCGGCGGCGGCCTCATCCGCGTTGGCGCACAGGCAAACCCCCTTTCCCGCGGCCAGACCGTCGGCTTTGACCACCACCGGCCCAGGGTGGCTTTCCAGGTAGTCCAGCGCCTCCCGCTGTTCTCGAAACACCTGGAAATCGGGGCTCGGCACCCCGGCCTCTCGCATGACCTCCAGGGCAAAGCCCTTGCTCGCTTCAAGCTGAGAAGCGGCCCTCGTGGGACCGAAGGCGGGAATTCCCAGGGCGCTCAGCCGGTCAACGACGCCGAGGGCCAACGGCTGCTCCGGGCCGACCACCACCAAGTCGATGCCGATGGATCTAGCGGTCTCGACGATGCCGTCGACATCGTCCGGCTTGACCGGCAGGTTGGTGGCGATTGACGCCGTGCCGGCGTTCCCGTCGGCCACCCAGAGGCCAGTCAGGCGCGGGCTCTGCTTCAGCCGCCAGGCCAAGGCGTGTTCGCGGGCCCCGGAGCCGACTACGAGGACTTTCATGAATGAAGCAATTCGTTCATTGGGTTTGCTGCTGGCGCCATACCAATTCGCTCACGAGCCGCCGCGGTGGTTCGACAAGCTCACCGCGAGGGGAAATTCGCCGGCCCGTCCCGAGCCTGTCGAAGGACGGCGGCGGTTTAAAGGGCAAAGGGCCCGCTATTCCCACTCGATGGTGCCCGGCGGCTTGCTGGTGATGTCGTATACCACCCGGTTGACTCCCGGCACCTCATTGACTATCCGGTTGGAGATCCGGGCCAGGACCTCGTAGGGCAGGCGCACCCAGTCGGCGGTCATGGCGTCCTCGCTGTTCACCGCGCGGATGGCGCACACGTAGCCGTAGGTCCGGTAGTCCCCCATTACCCCGACGGTGCGGCTGTCACTGAGGACGGCGAAGCTCTGCCACACCTGGCCGTAGAGGTTGGCCGCCTTGATCTCGTCGATGACTATCCAGTCGCAGGCCCGCAGCAGGTCCAGGCGCGCACTGGTGACTTCCCCGATGATCCGGATAGCCAGGCCGGGGCCAGGGAAGGGCTGCCGGTGGACCATCTCCGGAGGCAGGCCCAACTCCAAGCCCACCTCTCGGACCTCGTCCTTGAACAGGTACCGCAGCGGTTCGACCAGTTTCAGCTTCATGTGCTCGGGCAGGCCGCCGACGTTGTGGTGGGTCTTGATGCGGGCCGACGCCCGGTTCTCCGGAGTCTCGCTTTCGATCACGTCGGGGTACAGGGTACCCTGGGCCAGGAAATCGGTCTTGCCCAACTTCGATGCCGACTCTTCGAACACCCGGATGAACTCCTCGCCGATCACCTTGCGTTTCGTTTCCGGGTCGGTGACACCGGCCAGCCGGGCCACGAACCGTTCGGTGGCGTCTTCGTACATCAGGTTCAGCCCCAGGTTGCGGTTGAACGTGGCCTGGACCCGCTCCGCCTCTTCGAGCCGCAGCAGCCCGTTGTTGACAAAGATGCAGGTTAGCTGGTCGCCGATGGCCTGTTGCAATAGCACGGCGGTTACCGCTGAGTCCACTCCGCCGGAGAGGGCGCAGATCACCCGGCCGTCTCCCACCTGGTCTCGGATGTGGGCGATCGAATCGCTGACAAAGTTGCGGGGCGTCCAGGTGGCCTGACAGGCGCAACTTCGGAAGAGGAAGTTCTCCAGAATCGAGTTGCCCAAAGGCGTGTGTCTGACCTCGGGGTGGAATTGGATTCCGAAGATTCCGTCGCCGTTGCCGATGGCCGCCACCGGGGAGTTTTCGGTGTAGGCAAGGGAGGTGAACCCTGGGGGTAGCTCCTCCACACGGTCGCCATGGCTCATCCACACCTGGAACGACGTGGGCATACCCTGGAACACCGGGGTTTCGATGGCGTTCTGGTGGAGTACCGCGAAACCGTATTCCTGTTTTAGCCCCGGGGTCACCTTGCCGCCGAGCTGGTGGACCAGCGCCTGCATTCCGTAGCAGATACCCAGGACGGGCAACCGGCGCTCAAACACCCATTGCGGGACCATGGGGGCGCCGGGCTCGTAAACGCTGGCCGGGCCGCCCGAGAGAATGACCCCTCTGGGGTTAATGTGCCGGACCGATTCCCAGGTGCTTGACGCCGGGACGATCTCGGAGTACACCTTCAACTCCCGCACCCGGCGGGCGATAAGGTGGCTGTACTGGGAGCCGAAGTCGACGATGGCGATGCCCTCGTTTACCGACCTGGGCCCGCCCTCCTCCTCCGACCCGATGCCCTCCAGGCTTTTGGCGATCTCCAGGTACGCCGAAACCTCCAGGTCGTCGCTGGTGGCAACCCGCCGTCCTCGGGGCAGCTGCTTCTCTGTCGTGGCTACGCCTCCTTGGTGACCAAAACGTCACTGATCCGATGGTTTGCCGTGCTGAGGGGACCGCAAAAGGCAAACCGCGAAGCATCCAGGGCCGGGAGTAAAGCTTACGCGGTTACGATCGCCGGACCCACGCCTCACGCCCCTCGTCTCGCTCTTGATGAGATCCCCCAAGACCGGTATCGCCGGCGGTGTCCTCCATCGGTTGGTGGTATTATACCGGCTGTTTCTGATGGAGTATAGGCTCCATCGCGGCCTGCCCTCACCCAGCCCAGGCTGCGCCAGGGCATCCCTCTCCCGCGGGAGAGGGAACGAGGGTGAGGGTATTTCCGTTGCGGTCGAGTCGCCCCGGTCCAACCGCTGTGCTATACTCAGTCGTAGACATGATTCGAGCGTAATCTGCGGCTTTGCGACGGACTATTGCCGGCCTCAAATGGCGAAAAAGAGTTAGGCGAAGCAGTCCGTTGCCTCGGGGACGGAGGCGTGGTGTTGCTCCCAACGGATACGCTTTACGGGTTGGGGGCCGACGTCTTCTCGTTGCCGGCCCTGAAGCGGGTCTTCTCCATCAAAGGGCGGCCGCCGGACCTGGCGTTGCCGGTCCTGGTGGGTAGTTGGGAACAGGTGGAATTGGTGGCTCGGGACGTGCCAGAGTCCGGGCGCCTACTGGCCGGCCGGTTCTGGCCGGGCGCCCTGACCCTGGTCCTGACGCGCCGGGATTGTGTGCCGGACCTTGTGACCGGCGGCAGGGACACGGTGGCGGTGCGGATGCCCGGCCACCCGATACCTCTGGCCCTGGCCAAGGAGCTGGGTGGACCGATTACCGGCACCAGCGCCAACCGGAGCGGAGAGGCGGACCCCCAGACCCTGGCGGCGGCGGAGGCCGAGTTGGGCGGCCGGGTAGATTACATAATACGGGCCGGACCCGCGCCGCAAGGGACCCCATCCACCGTGGTCGACCTCACCACCGGCACGCCCCGGTTGCTGCGCCAGGGGGCGGTGCCCTTCTCAGAAGTGTTGCAGGCGTGGGAGTAGCTCGCAGACGGGTTTGCCTCTGGGCGGTGGCCGGGCAATGAACCCGCGGGGCGCCTCCCTTAAAGGAGGGAAACCATTCTCTCTCTGTCCCGTTACGATCCATATGCAAAGGCCCTGGATGAGGAGCTGAGGGAACTCTTCTCCTCCCGCGAAGGCTTCCTGTACGACGTGCTCCGCTACCATCTGGGCTGGACCGACCAGCGGGGGACGCCGGAGGACAATGCCGTCCCTCTGCATTTCCCGTCCGTGCTGGCCCTGGCATCTTGCGAGGCGCTGTCCGGTGATTTTCGTCCGGCGCTGCCCGCCGCCGCCGGGGTGGAACTGGTGTCCAATTTTGTCCTGGTGCATGATGACGCTCAGTCGGACCGGCGGGAAGCTCTGGCTCGGCCCAGCATCTGCTCGGTCTGGGGCCAGGCTCAGGCCATTAACACGGGTGATGGCCTGCATGCCCTGGGAAGGGCCGCCGTGATGCGCCTGTCCCGGAGCGGGGTGCCGCCGGACCGGGTGCTCCGCGCGGTGGAGTTTCTGGACCAGGCCTGCCTCACCCTCTGCGAAGGCCAGTTTATGGACCTGAGTTTCCAGGAGCAATTGGTGGTCACCAGGCCCGCTTTCCACGAAATGATCAGTCGCAAGGCCGGGGCGCTTACCGGCTGCTCCGCCGAATTGGGCGCCCTCGCCGCGGGCGCGGATGACACCAGGTGCGCCAGGTTCCGTGAGATGGGCACGATGCTGGGCATCGCCCGGCAGGTCAGCCGGGATGTGGCGGACTTGTGGCGCGGGGGCTGGGACGGCCCGAACTCCAACGGCGTCTCGAACAAGAAGAAGAGCTTGCCCCTGGTCCACGTGATGGAGACCGCCGGCGTGGCAGCCAAGCGGGAGCTGGGGGCCATTTACGAGAAGCAGGTCCTGTTGCCGGAGGATGTGTCTCGCCTGATCGGCATCCTGGACCAGGCCGGCTCCCGTCACTTTGCCGAAGGGAAGGCGAAGGACCTTGTGGATCAGGCCTTGGAGGCAATCGCCGGCGCCGGCGTGCCGGAACCAGGGATGGAAGGCCTGCGCCAACTGGGCCAATGGGCGCTGCAAGGTAGTGGCTGAGACTCGGTGACGGCCCACGTGGCCATCGCTCGGAAGCAACTCGCGAAAGGGGCCGGAGGGCGCCGGGGTCACCTCGGTCCCGGCGAAGGCGGAGGAGTTGGGAGAGTCATGGTAAAACGTCGCCTCAGTGACCTTGATGTCCACGGCCAACGGGTCCTGGTCAGGGTTGATTTCAATGTGCCCATAGAAGAACAGGGCGTCGAGGCCATCGCTTCCTACGACCAGCGGCTCCGGGCCACACTACCAACCATCCGCTACCTCCTGGAACGCGACTGCCGGGTGATACTGTGCTCTCACCTGGGCCGTCCCGAGGGAGAAGTGGTCGAAACCCTCCGGTTGGCGCCGGTTGGCAACCGCCTGGCGGTTCTCCTGGGGCGCCCGGTCCGCAGCCTGAAAGACTGCATCGGATGGGACGTTGTATCGGCCGTCGGGGCCATGGTTCCGGGGGAAATCACCTTGCTGGAAAACCTGAGGTTCCATTCCGGCGAGGAAAAGAACGCAGCCGAGTTCGGCGAAGCGCTGGCTACCCTGGCCGACCGCTTCGTGATGGACGCCTTTGCCGTGGCCCACCGGTCCCATGCTTCCACCGTGGGTCTGACCCAGCACTTGCCGTCGGCCATGGGGCTGTTGGTGCAGCGGGAGGTCGAGGCCCTGGGCCAGACCCTGGAGGTGAGGGAAGACGGCAAACCGCTGGCCGCGCTGTTGGGAGGCGCCAAGGTCAGCGATAAGATAATGGTATTGGAGAACCTGCTCGACAAGCTGGATCACCTGTTCATCGGCGGAGGCATGTCGGTCACCTTCTTGCACGCGGTGGGCTACCGGACCGGCGCGTCCTCCGTCGAAGGGGAACGGCTGGAGTTTGCCAGGGAAATCATGGCCCGGGCCGTGACGGCCGGTGTTCAGGTCCACCTGCCCATGGACGTGGTGGTAGCCAATCAGTTCGCCGCCGACGCGTTCGAGGTGAAGACCGTCCCGGTGAATCAGGTCCCCGAGGGTTGGTTCATCATGGACATCGGAAACACGACGGCCCGGCTTTTCTCGCAAGAACTCGGCCAGTGCAAGACCATAGTTTGGAACGGCCCCATGGGCGTCTTCGAGATGCCCAGGTTCAGCCTGGGCACCCGGACCGTGGCCGAGGCCATCGCCGGGTTGACCGAGGTCACCAGCGTGGTCGGCGGCGGCTCCACCGCCGAGGTGGTGGAAGAGCTGGGCCTCATGGAGCGGATGACCCACGTCTCCACCGGCGGCGGAGCGTCGCTGAAGTTCCTGGAAGGGAAGGAACTGCCGGGTATCGCCGCCTTGCCTGACGCCTGAGATACTATCGGCCACCTAAACCTCTTCAGGACTGGAGGAAGGGCTGAAACATGATCGACCTCGAAGTGCTGCGCGACTGCTATACCACGACCCCATCCAAGATAATCATGCTGGTCGTGGACGGGCTGGGAGGGCTACCCCATCCCGACACCGGACTATCCGAGTTGGAGACGGCCCGGATTCCCAACCTGGACGCCCTGGCCCGGGAAAGCGCCTGCGGGCTGAGCACCCCGGTGATGCCCGGCGTTACCCCGGGGAGCGGGCCCGGCCACCTGGCCCTCTTCGGCTACGATCCCCTCAAGTACCTGATCGGCCGGGGAGCCCTGGAGGCCCTGGGCATCGACGTGGCCCTGGAGCCGGGAGACGTGGCCGCACGGGGCAATTTCTGCACCGTCGACGGAGATGGGGCGTTGGTGGACCGGCGGGCCCGAAGGATTCCGTCCGAGCTGAGCGCGCCGTTGTGCCACCGTCTGGATCGCATCGAGCTTGACGGCGTACAGGTGGACGTCTTCCCGGTACAGGACTATCGGTTCGTGTTGCGGCTGCGTGGGGAAGGACTCTCGGAGGCCGTTTCGGGGACCGACCCTCAGCGGGTCGGGGTCCCGTCGCTGCCGGTCGAGGCCCTGGATGCCAAGGCCGAAGTGACCGCCACCCTGGCCAACGGCTTCGTGGCCCAGGCCCGGCAGATGCTTGCCGAGGAAGAGCGGGCCAACATGGTTTTGTTGCGGGGGTTTGCCCAACTGCCCGACCTGCCGCCCATGGGCCGGGTTTACGGCCTCAACCCGGCGGGGATCGCCGCCTACCCGATGTACCGGGGACTGGCGACCGTGGCCGGCATGGAGGTGATTCCCACCGGCCGGACCTTCGCCGATGAGGTGGAAACCCTCCGGAAAAACCTGCACGCCCACGACTTCTTCTTCATCCATTACAAGCCATGCGATGCCGCGGGAGAGGACGGTGACTTCGACGCCAAGGTCAAGTGCCTGGAGGACCTGGACCCATTCATCCCCCAGATCCGGGAGTTGGGGGCTGAAGCGTTGGTTGTGGCTGGGGACCACTCTACTCCCGCCATCATGGCCAGCCATAGCTGGCATCCGGTCCCTTTCATGGTTCACTCGCGGCTGACCAAAGGTGAGGGTGGGTCCGGATTCTCCGGATTCAATGAAAAGTCCTGCGCGCAGGGTTCCATTGGGCGCATCATGGCCACCCAAATCATGCTGCTGGCCCTCTCCCACTCCGGAAAATTGGCCAAGTTCGGGCCGTGATCGCCGCCGGCAATCCAGGGCATCGGGGACCAAGGGTGGGCGAAAGCTCGCCTGCCGTGGACAGGCGCGCCCGGAGCGCGCCACTCTTCCTCCGGGGAACGGGGCCCGGCGCGCTATTTTCGTACCCTTCGAGGAGAGAGAATTAGAGACCCGGACGAGGGTTCGTAACCTCGCCGGTGGGGTTTGAACCCGGGAACGCGCCATTTCATCAATTGGGGGTAGATCTGTGGCTAAACTTGTAGTCGCCGGCAACTGGAAAATGAATACAGGCATCGTGGAGGCCGTGGAGTTGGCCTTCAGCGTGCGAGATGGGCTTGGTCCCATCTCCGGAGTCGAAATCGTGCTCTGCCCGCCCTTCGTCTCGCTGATCCCCGTCCGGGACGCGGTGAAGGGGACTGACATCAAAATAGGGGCGCAGAACATGCACTTCGAGGAGGCCGGGGCTTTCACCGGTGAGGTCGCTGCTTCCATGCTCCGGGGGATCTGCGACTACGTGATCCTGGGTCACTCGGAGCGGCGCCAGCTATTTGGCGAGTCCGATGATTCCGTTAATCGCAAGGTTAAGGCCGCGTTTCAGCACCGCTTGCGGCCGATCCTGTGCGTGGGGGAGACCCTGGAACAGCGGGATGGGGGCCGGGCCGGAGAGGTCGTGGGCCGGCAGCTTCGGGCCGGGCTGGCGGACGTAGTTGACATAACCGGGCTGGTGGTGGCCTACGAGCCGGTCTGGGCCATCGGAACGGGCCGGGCCGCCACCCCTGAGAGCGCCGCCGAGATCATGGGAGGCACCGTGCTTGAAACCCTACGCTCGTTGTACGGCCGCGCCGCCGAAGAGGTGCCGCTGCTGTACGGCGGCAGCGCGAACCCCGGCAACATCGCCGAATTCGCCTCCCAGACCTGCGTCCACGGTGCGCTGGTGGGTGGCGCCGCACTCAAGTCAGACCAGTTCCTGGAGATCGCGAGACTGACGGCTGAGGCGAAGGGTATCCTTTAAGGGTACCCCCAGCATATGAGTGTATGAGCCGCGAGAAACTTGAAAAAGCCGGCAGGATGGCTAACCTCATCGAGGCGGCCCAGGCCTCGGGGCCGTTGATTGATCCGGGATAAGTTGCTGGAGACTGCTACACCCGTCCTCTTCATCGTCGGCCCGACCGCCGTAGGCAAGACGGGGCTGGCGGTGGCCCTCGCCCGGCGGTTGAACGGCGAGATAATCAACGCCGACAGCCGCCAGGTCTACCGGTACATGGATATCGGGACCGCGAAGCCCACTCCTGATGAGCTGGCCCAGGCCCCCCACCACCTGCTGGATATCGTGGACCCCGGTATCAACTTCGACCTTGCCTCGTTCCTCTCCATGGCCCGTGACTGCATTCGGGACATCCGGAGCCGGGGCCGCCTGCCGGTGGTCGCGGGAGGCTCAGGGCAGTACGTTTGGGCCTTGATCGAGGGGTGGCAGGTGCCCAAAGTCCCGCCCGATCCCGCTTTTCGCCGGGAGAAACAACAGGAGGCCGACCTCCACGGCCCGATGCCCCTTTACCGGCAGTTGCAAGCAATCGATCCCAGCCGGGCCGCTCAGCTGGACCCGCGAAACGTGCGCCGGGTCATCCGCGCCCTGGAGGTTTGCCGCTCCTCACAACGCGCCGCCTCGGGCCTCCGGGGACGAGCCCAGCCCATGGAGAACGTGCTGGTGATTGGGCTGACCCTGAACCGGGAGGAACTCTACCGGCGCATCGACGGCCGGGTGGATCGGATGCTCGCGGCTGGTTTGCTGGAAGAGGTCCGGAGCTTGACCGACCGCGGATACTCCATGGGGCGCGGCCCTCTGGCGAGCCCGGGATACCGGGAGTTGGGCCAGCACCTGGCCGAGGAGATTACCCTGGACGAGGCGGTGCGGAGGACCAAGTTCCAGACCCATCGCCTGGCCCGGCGCCAGCACACCTGGTTCAAGCCGGACGATGCACGGATCCGGTGGCTGGATGTCTCCGACCTGGGCCTGGAGGCTTCCGCGGCACATCTTGCCGCGGAGTTTTTGCCCGGCCCCTATGATACAATAGGCACACCTTGCCAGGAGCCTGGCCGATGAAATTTACCAAGATGCAGGGCGCCGGCAACGACTATGTATACATCGATGCCCGTGGCCTGAAAGAGGACTGGCCCAGCCTGTCTCGCCGGATGAGCGACCGCCATTTCGGCATCGGCGGCGACGGAATCATCCTGGTCCTGGATTCCGACGCTGCCGACTTGAAAATGCGGATGTTCAACGCCGACGGCTCGGAGGGCGAGATGTGCGGCAACGGCATCCGCTGCTTCGCTAAGTACGCCATCGAACGCGGCATCGTCCCATCTGGGACCGAATCCCTTGGGGTCGAAACCCTGGCCGGCATCCGCACCATCGTGCCGGTTTACGATGACGGCCGCGTTACTCGCGCCAGGGTTTCCATGGGCCTGCCCGATCTACATCCTCGAGACGTTCCCGTGACGTTGGACCGGCTGCCGGCCAGCACGACCGGGCCGATCATCGACTATCCCTTTGAGATGGACGGCCTCAGTCTGCCGTTAACCTTCGTTTCCATGGGCAACCCCCACGCCATCGTGTTCCTGGAGCAGCCGGTAGCCGAGTTCCCGCTGCACACCATAGGTCCCAAGGTGGAACACCACCCCATGTTCCCTCGCCGCGTCAACTTCGAGGTGGTGAATCTGAATGGTGAAGGGCGGGCGACCGCCCGGGTCTGGGAGCGGGGTTCCGGAGAGACGATGGCTTGCGGCACCGGGGCCTGCGCCATCGCCGTGGCCACCTGGCTGCGAAAGTCCGGCCGGGGCCGCCTTGACATAACCTTGCCCGGCGGTACCCTGAACATCGACTGGGGCGGCGAGGGAGAGGTGTACCTTGAGGGTCCGGCTGAGGAAGTGTTCAGCGGGGAGTGGATATGAAGCTTTACAAACTGCCCCTCGTGATTCACGAGCCCAACGAAGACACTGAGAACAAATACATGGCCGAGATTCCGTTGCTACCCGGTTGCAGGGCATGGGGAGACACTGCGGCCGAAGTATTGGAAAATCTTCAAAGCGTTGCGTCTGGATTCCTTGAGTCCTATCGGGACAGTGGGGATCCACTTCCGGCTGAAATTGAGGCGGCGTCATGGGGGCATGGTGGTAATGAAATACCTGGTGAGATGCTCCTTGCGGTTTGAACAACTGTTACTTTACGCGCAAGCAGCGCCGTTTGGAAGAATCTCAGCGTCACAAAGAGATTCTTCGCTTCGCTCAGAATGACATTTATCAGCATCAAGTTGACTGGATACCCAGGATTATCAAGAAGGGAGTTCGAACTGGCGCGGCCGCTGTTTGGCACCCTTAGTTTCAAGAATTAGGATTAGCTTACATGAAATTTTCTAGCCGCCTGGACAAACTGTCCCCCTATCCTTTCGTGGAGATCTCCCGGATTATTGCTGCAAAAAGGGCCGCCGGGGCCGACGTGGTCACCTTCGGCATCGGCGACCCCGACATCCCGACGCCTCAGCCGGTTATTGACCGGCTGACCGCGGCGTCCCAAATTCCGGCCAACCACCGGTACCCGGAGACCGACGGCACGTCGGAATTCCGGCGGTCCGTCGCCGAGTGGTACGACCAGCGCTTCGGCGTCAAGCTGGACCCCGACAAAGAGGTGCTGCCACTCATTGGAGCCAAGGAGGGGATCGGCCACGCCGCTTTCTGTTTCCTGGACCCCGGCGACCTGGCCCTGGTGCCTGACCCAGCTTATCCGGTCTATGCCGTGGGCACCATGTTCGCCGGCGCCGAGAGCCACGTCATGCCCCTCTACGAGAAGAACGGCTGGCTCCCGGAGCTGGACGCCATTCCCGCCGACGTGGCCCGCGCCGCCAAGATCATGTGGCTCAACTACCCCAACAACCCCACCAGCGCCGTGGCCACCGGCGAGGACTTCGCCTCGGCAATCTCTTTTTGCCGGGACAACGACATCGCCCTGCTTCACGACGCCGCCTACAGCGAGGTAGGCTACGACGGATACCGGGCCACCAGCTTCCTTCAGGTGGAGGGCTCCAAGGAGATTGGGCTGGAGTTTCACTCCTTATCCAAGACCTACAACATGACCGGCTGGCGCGTTGGCATGGTGGCAGGCAACGCCGACATGATAAAGGCCCTCTTCCAGATCAAGGCCAACCTGGACTCGGGCATTCCCCAGGCCGTTCAGGAAATGGCCATCGAAGCCTTGACCGGCCCCCAGGACTGGGTCGCGGAGAACGTGGCTATCTACCAGCGACGGCGCGACCGTGTCGTCGGCGCCCTCCGCAAGATCGGCATGCAGACGGCGGTACCCCGGGCGAGCCTATACGTTTGGGCCAGGGTGCCCGAGGGGTTTACTTCCGCCGAGTTCGCCGCCCGGCTGCTGGAAGATATCGATATCGTGGTGACTCCGGGCTCCAGCTACGGCAAATATGGGGAAGGATACATCCGCTTTTCCTTGACCACTCCCGACGAACGCGTGGAGACGGGGTGTCGGCGGCTGGAAGCCTGGCAGATCCCGCCGCCAAAGGGAGGCTGAGCCCATCGGGAAAGACACGATATCCACTGAACCCGGTCCGGAGCGGGCCATACTGGTAGCGGTGGAGTTGAAGGGCCGGACCAATCTCTGGAGCCTGGACGACACCTTGAACGAGCTGGACTATCTGGCTCGAACCGCCGGCGCCGAGGTGGTCGGACGAATCACCCAACGGGCCAACCGGCTGACCTCCCTTTTCCTGGGTAAGGGCAAGATCCAGGAGGTGAAGGAGCGGGCGGTCGAGTGGGAAGCCGACACCGTCATATTCGATGACGAGCTAACGCCGAGCCAGCAGCGCAACCTGGAAGAGGCCCTCGGCACCAAGGTCATCGACCGCACCGCCCTGATTCTGGACGTTTTTGCCCGGCACGCCCGTACCTATGAGGGCCAGCTCCAAGTGGAGTTGGCTCAACACAAATACCTGCTGCCCCGTCTGGCCGGCCAGTGGTCCCACCTCGAGCGGCTGGGCGGCGGCATCGGCACCCGGGGCCCCGGCGAGACTCAGCTAGAGACCGACCGGAGGCTGGTGCGCCGTCGGATCGGCAAGATTGAAGGAGAGCTGGAGGGGGTCCGGCGCCGGCGAACGCTGTACATGGGACGCCGCAAGAAGGCTTCCATCTCCATCGCCAGCCTGGTGGGGTACACCAACGCCGGGAAGAGCACCCTCTTCAACGCCTTGAGCGACGCCCGGGTCGACGCCGAGGACCAGCTTTTCTCCACGCTGGACCCGGTGACGCGCCGCATCAGGCTGCCCTCCGGAGGCCAGTTGTTGCTGACCGATACGGTGGGATTTATCCAGAAGCTCTCGCCAATGGTGGTGGCGGCCTTTCGGGCGACCCTGGAGGAGCTTGCCGAGTCGGATATCCTTCTTCACGTGATTGACATAACGCACGCCAAGGCCCCGGAACAGACCGAGGTGGTTGAGACCGTCCTCAAAGACCTGGGTCTGGCGGACCAGCCCCGGCTGCTCGTGATCAACAAGATGGACCTGCTGGAGGCGGACAGCGAGAACGTCACTCCGGCCCGCCGGCCCAGTTGGGACGCCCACTCCAGCGTGCTGATCTCGGCGGCCAAAGGCTGGAACCTGGACCTGCTCTTGCAGGAGATCGAGTCGCGGCTGTTGGCCTCCGGCAGCCCCTCCGGCGCTGGAAAGACGGCCGGCTCCACCGCACGGCGCTAGCGAGCGATAACCGGCTGGGGCCCAATCCTTCAAACCGGGTTGCGCTGGCACCACCGTAGGGGCGCAGCATGCTGCGCCCCTACGCCCGACGAACCGGTTGTCCTCTTTATCACGATTCTTGGCGCCGCTAACCTGGCGCCGTTATCCCCTCGAAAAACATGGCGAGTGGCCGGTCCGGACGGTCGGACCTCGGTGAACCGCCCTAATTCTAATCACAGCGCACGGCCATGGGCCCCGGCCCAATTGCAAGGTAAGCCTGGCGTTCTGGCGCGATTTGACATAACGTCAACGTTGGTTCGCACAAGATAGGTTATGTAGCGTAACAGGAGTCCCCGCCGGGCTATTAACATAACCGGCACCTTACATAAACAGAAAACCAGGACGGCGTTACCGGATCCCCTTTAAGAAAAGGCTCCGCGAAAAGACCGTCGGCCACGCTTGCCGGTGGATGGAGATGCTCCCTGGCAGTGGTACACTTGCCGATGGGTGAGGCGGTGCAATAAGCAGGAGGTGAATCGGCTTATGCGAGTGGCAGGAAAGGTGGCCCTGATCAGCGGCGGCGCCCGAGGTATCGGCGCCGCATGCGCCCGCCTGCTGGCCCGGGAGGGAGCCGCGGTGGTCCTCGGCGATGTTCTGGAAAAAGAGGGCCGCGAGACGGAGACCGAGATAATCGAGGCGGGCGGCCGGGCCTTGTTTGCCCCTCTGGATGTCACCAGCGAGGAAGACTGGGGGCGCGCCGTCCAGGCCGCCGTTGCTCGCTACGGCAAGCTGGACGTGCTGGTCAACAATGCCGGGATCAGCAACCGGAGGGGGCTGGAGGAGATTTCCATCGAGGCATGGGACCGGGTGATGGGCGTGAACGCCAAAGGCGTGTTCCTGGGAACCAAGGCGGCGATACCGGAAATGCGGAAGGCTGGCGGCGGCTCCATTATCAACATCTCATCGATCTACGGCCTTGTGGGCAGCGAGGGTTCGGGCGCATACCACGCCTCCAAGGGTGCGGTCCGCCTCTTCACCAAGGCGACGGCCATCCAATACGCCAGGGAAGGCATCCGGGCCAACTCGGTACACCCGGGCTTCGTGGAGACCCTTTTGACCTCCCAGTTTCACGACCGTCCGGGGGTGCGGGAGAACCGCCTCTCCAGGACCCCGGCGGGGCGGCTCGGGGTGCCCGAGGATATCGCCCCCGGCATCCTTTACCTGGCGTCCGACGAGTCCTCCTTCGTCACCGGCAGCGAGCTGGTCATCGACGGCGGAATGACCGCCACATAAGCTCCGCGGGACCGCAGTTTGCCGTCGGCCCGCCGAAGCTGGAGACCCCTGCGGGGGAAGCCATCTATTTGTCAAACTCCGCGCCTCCGTGCCTCTGTGGCCAATCGAGCGCCGGCTGCGACCCCGCTCGCGCGGACCTCATGTTATGTAAAACAGACCCAGGCCCGCGAATTGCCGGGCACATTGACTCGCGGCCCACCTGAGTATTCTTGGCCGCCGTCACCTCTGCAATTGGGCCGAAAGTCGCAAGAATCAGGGGCTGGAGAGCATGGGCGGGGTTGCACCGCAAAGGGTAGCTGCCTATAATTGAGAACGGCCAAGGAGAAGGGCGGTTAGCTCAGCGGTTAGAGCGCCTCGTTCACACCGAGGAGGCCGGAGGTTCAAATCCTCCATCGCCCACCATACGCTGGATCCCCTGCGGTGATCCAGCCGAGTCCTGTGGTCGAACGTGCCGAGGTGGCGGAATGGCAGACGCGCTGCGTTCAGGGCGCAGTGTCCTTACGGATGTGTGGGTTCAAATCCCTCCCTCGGCACCAAATAAGTACTTACTCTCGGTTTCGTAGCTAGAATTCCTAGCATACCAGTGTCTGAACCCCATTTTGCCGACAATTTGCCGACATTTTTTCGGGCTACCCCTCTTCCATAGCCTTGGCAAAGTTGTTGGCCGCCTCTTTTTGCCAGCCTGGTAGTAAGTGCCCATAAATGTCTCCGGTAGTAGCTATACTGGCATGCCCCAATCGCTTGCTTACCAGTAGCAGGCTAGCCCCGCTTTGGAGCATGACACTGGCGTGGAAGTGTCTCAGGTTATGTAACCTAGCCCCTCTTATTCCTTGTTTCGTAGCTAGCCCTTGAAACGCCCTGGTTAGCTTCATCGGGTTGAGGGGCCCACCCAGCCGACCCGGAAAAACCAATGTAGACCGTCAGCGATAATGGGACACATCGGGGGGTAAGAAAACCCGAGAGAAGGGCGGTGGCGTGAACTCCTGAAATGAAAGTAAATTACTTCCAGAAAGGAGCAGATGTGTCCCATTATCACTGATGGTCTACAGCGTCATTGACACAGTTTTGGGCGAGGTATTCGGTGAAAGGGGTCAGCCTCTCGCGCAGTATCGTTACGGTCTTGGGAGACTTGTGGGCACTATTGATAATGAAACTGTCTCTGACTGCTTCAAGCAGATGGGCGAGTGCGGGAGAGGAAAAACTGTTAACGCGAGAATGTCCAAG
>JASMCQ010000030.1 GCA_030753265.1 Dehalococcoidia bacterium | reverse complement strand
GGTGGCGCCGGCACCCACCCAAATGGTGTCGGCTGACGAGTCGCAAGGATGTCTCAAGCCCGTGGTCTGTAGTGCCCGGTCCCACCCTGTTGACTCTATCTTGCGCCAGTGTGCTCAGTTGCTTGGTTTTAGCAAGCTGCTAGGCCGGCTTGCACGTTCCGACGGACAGCCTCGCGGTTTTTCGGGACGATGGTTCCGTTCGGTTCGACTACCCAAACGCCGTAGTCCACCGTAACCCCTGTTTTGGTAACGACCACCCATTCGTCGTTGACCGGGTTCCAGGTCGCGACCAGATCAGCCACGATCAAAGCCGGGGCGCACTTCACCAGGTGGGCCCACAAATTCGTGACCGCTTCGGTGATTTCCTTCACGGCGGGAGTGGGTGGGGGAACGGGCGTGGGCGTGACGAGGGCGGCCACGGAGTCCGCGCTGCACTCCAACTTCACTGACGCATCCCAGGCCTGGGCCTGGCCGGAATACGGCTGGAGTTCCCCGGTCAACGCCGTCACTTTCCAAGTGCCGAACTCTCGTCCCGAGTCCGCTTTGGTAACGACCACCCATTCACCTCGGGCTGGGTCGTGGGTGGCTTCAAAAGCCTCTTTTTTCAGGTTTGGAAAACATCGGCTCAGGTGGGACCAAACCGTCGCCAAAGCGTCGTCGGCTACAGTAATGACCGGCGCTTGGGGTCCGGCGGGCTTGGCGATGGCCTCGAGTGCCGCCGCGCTGCATTGGGAATCAAATGCCGTTTGCCATTGGCGGGACACGGCGTCGTGGGGCGTGACCGCGCCGGTGTCGGCATCCACCTTCCAGAAGCCGTAGGCCTGGGTTGCCGTGGCCGAGCTGGCGATGAACCACTCGCCATTTATGAGGGTGGCTTCGAGTTCGGGGGAGATAAGAGTAGCGCATTGGCTAACGTGGACCCAGGCCAGGTCCCGGGCTAACTCCAGGCTTCGGACTAAAGCCCCGTCGGCAAGCCCTTCGACATCGTCGCCAGCCTCAGCGTCGTCACCGGCCTCAGCGTCGGCCGCAGCATCGGGGTCAGCGGCGTCGGACGCGAGATCTGCCGCCGCCGCGGCCGCCTCTGCGGCTGCCGCCTCTTCCGCCGCAGCTGCCGCGGCTGCCTCTTCCGCCGCCGTAGCCGCAGCTGCCGCGGCCACCTCTGCGGCTGCCGCCTCCTCTGCAGCAGCAGCTGCATCCGCCTCTGCCGCCGTAGCTGCCACGGCTGCCGCGTCCGCTTCCTCCGCGTCCTCGCCTTCAACCGTCTGTTCCGTTCCGGCGAGGTCTTCTTCGGCGTCGTCGCCGCCGCCGATGAGACCGCAACCCAGTGAAAGGGCAAGCAACGCAAACAGGACCGCCAGCGCGGCAAAACTCTTGTGCTTGCGCCAATCGATCCGCGGGCCGGTCCCAGTGCTGAACGCGGCCACCATGTTGGCAGAGGAACTCATGGATCTACCCCTTCTATGCAACGCAAGTGTTGCGGGAAGCCGGCTCGACGGGAAGCTGGGGAGCAAGTTCGGCCAGAGTCACCTTCCCGCATCGTCTTGACTCTGTTACCGGCACCGGCTCCGGCGGCTGTCGTCCCGCGAAACTGATGTCATCAAGGCGCAGTTGTACAGCAGCAAACAGTCCTGCCTATACAAGTGGAACACGTGGTGACACTGACGGTGTAGTGTGCTAGCACATACAAGCTAAGCACGTGGGATGGCGTCTGGCGCCGGGGTATCATTTTGGTAGTTCATTATCGTTCGTGTCTTCTCGGCGGTCCGCTGCTGCAACAGGGGCCTCTCTTCTCCTTGGCCACGATGCAGCAAGACAGCCAGGGCCTCTAGCTGACAGGCCGGGACTGGCTCGAAGCGTCGGCGAAGTGTGAGCCCTCTAGTGGGGCTCAACGCCTCTCCCGCCCGCCATGGGTCCTGCTCATCAGTCAACCATTTGAGGCTGATTCTGTAAGCTTTCAACTTTTCCTGTTCGATCCATCGCCTGATTGTCGCTTTGTCCCGGTCGGCCCTTCATGCCGCCTCGGCGCATGGAATAGGCCCCTGCCTTACCACGATTGAGCCTCCGAGATAAGTGCTGCAACTTCTATGTAGGGCCCGAGCGGAGCGCACTGGCAACGAATCTGGGGCTGGCATCGCCCAGCGAACCCCCAATGGGTACTTGGTGTGCATTAACGGTGCACTGGCACCTGAAGGAGATCGGGGAGATAAGAGTGGGGGAATCAAGGCTATCAGGCGAGAAGCAAGAATGGCTATTCGACCAATAGTTTTGGTCCAGAGGCGCGCCGTCAACTTGAGCGCCCGGCTATGTATGTATAAGCCTGGCTCCCAAGTTCCGCTCAGCGCCCTGGCAGGCGTCGCTCGTGCTGACGGCTCTCGATTGCCTGGCTCGGTCAATTCTCAGCACGGCCCACCGTCCACGGTCAAAGGGCGCCATCAAGGTCAATTTGTAGTCTTTCGATCCCTTCAAACAGTAGCGCGGTAATGCCAACTCCCCGTGCCGATTCCACGTTCTCAGGCCGATCGTCGATGAAGATGCAGTCGGCGGGCGGTGTGTCGAGGTCCTGCAACACCTGGCGGAAGAACGCCGGGTCAGGCTTCAACAGGCCCATCTCGTAGGACAAGAAGTACCGGTCGAAGTGGCGCAGGACGTCAACATGCCGGAGCGTGTAGGCGAAGTGGATTTGATCGGTGTTCGATGCTACCACCAGACGATGGCCCGGCCTCAGCCGCTCCACCAAAGGGATTATGCTTGCCTTGGTTCCTATCAGCGCACACCAGATCCCGGCGAAGTCGTCGTATGAGACAACAATCCCCAACTTGTTGCAAAACGCTTCGTGAAATTCCTGGGGACCAATGGAGCCGCGCATGAACTCGAATACAATTGCCCCGCCGTAGGCTTCCGCTCGTACCGAATCGGCCCCCCAGCCCGATAGCGTTGCCAAAGGAGCGCAAAGACCGTCCCAGTCCAAGTGAACCAGGACTCCGCCCAGGTCGAAGATGATTGTCTTGACCATGCCAACATCATATCAGCGACATTCACTGATTGCCGCGCGTTGCGGCCTTTAGGTATCGTCACTGGCATGGGCCATCACTTCAAGTTTCGGCGCGGCGACAAGGGCGCGACGGGTGTCGTTGATAGCGCCGTTTACCAACGCCCAGTCGACTTTCCGGACGAGTTTGCCCCTGGCTGCCAAGTGGTGCTGGACGACGGGCTCGTGGTTGCGGTGCCCGGACCCTATTTCACTCCAGGATTCCGAGCAAGAGCGCCATCCTGACGAAAAGGCCGTTTTCTGCTTGCCGGTAGCCGGCCCACCTGGCATCCCCGCTGTCTGCGATCAAAGGCTGGCTGCGTTGCATCGGGTCGAGGATGACGCAATCAGTCCGGAGGCTGCGCAGTAGCTCCTCGTCCACTTTGACCTTCACAAGGCCGCGGTCCTCCAGCAGTTGCGCGTGGGCTGCCGTCTCGGCTCCGTTCAAATAGAGGGCGTTCAGGTCCGGAGCAAAAGGGTCCAACGTCGTTTCGACGCTGATTGTCAGTCCGGCGTTCCGGCAGTACTCCAACACCTCGGGCTTGGCCTGTCCCGTAAACGGGACCAAAATCACCTGAACATCCCGAAAGAGCGTTAGGGCCATGAGCAGCGCGTTAACGTTCCGGTGGTCGACCCGGCCCACCACGGCCAGCTTGATGCCGTCCAGCGTTCCAAACTCACGCTTGAGTGTGTAGAGATCGAGGATGGCTTGAGTCGGGTGATCGTCGTCGCTGCCCCCGCTGATTACGGGGAGAACGTCCACCTCGGCGGCGGCGGCAACCGCCCCTGGCTGGCTGCTGCGCAACACCACCGCATCGAAATGGAGGCTGCTCAGGAACCTGACGGTGTTCTCGATGTAGGACGATGTCCGGACCGGAAAGAACTGTGATGCATCCTCGGTGAACTGTACCTGCCCCCCGAGCAGGGTCATCGCCCGTTCGAATGAGGTGCGGGTAAGGAAGCTCGGCTCGTAGAACAGGCAATAGAGTGCCTTTCCCGCCAGGGGGCTACCTGGGGCTTTCCCGTCTCGCAGGGAGTCGCAGAGTGGAAACAACTCTTGCTCTATCCACTCCCGGTTTAGCTGTCGCGTGTCTGCTATGTGTTTTGGCATGAAAAGGTGTCCTGTCAATCGCAGTTGGAGATCGCTTTCGGCGAACCGGCCGTGGCGAGAGCGGTCCCCTTCGATTTGTGGTGGCAAGCACCCGCCGAGTTGCCGATGGCCGCGAAGAGGAGCCTCTGGTCGCTATTGTAGCAGGTGCAGCCGGGGCGGCTAGCTGGAGAGGTTGACCAGGGGGTCCGGCTGGCTGTTGGCCACCGGTGGCAATGCGAAGCCGGGCTCCGGGGTCCGCGCCAGGCGGGCCAGCAGCGGGTTGATCAAGCGGAGTGCGCCTCCCAGCACCGGATGGCCAAGCACCTTCCCGATCAGCCGGCTGTGCCAATCAAAGGATGTGTCAACGGTACTGAGCAGGTCGGCGTGAATGCCGTTATTGGCAGCCTGGTAGACCAGCGAGCCGATCTGCTGGTCGCTGAGGAATTCGAATAGCCGGCGGGCGGAGTACCCCACCTCCAACTCTCGGGCCAGTAGCCGCTTCCACCGGCGTTGGTACCGGCTTAGCCGGGCCGCCGACAGGTCATCGGCCGCCAGCGCATCACCCAGCACCTGCGAAGCGATTTCGGCGGCCAGAAGCGAGTAGTAGATTCCGCCTCCGGTGGTGGGCTTGACCTGGCCGGCGGCGTCACCCACCACCAGGACCCGGTCCTGATAGGTCCGCCGCAGGGGCCGGAGCGGAATACCCCAAGAGGCGGCGCCGCGGATGACACCGGTAACTTTTCCGTCCTGTTGTTGTACCTGGATAAACTTGGCCAGGTGAGATTGGGCTTGCTGCCGGGCCAGAAGCCCGGCGAAGGCCCGGCCGGGTGATGTGGGCACCAGCCAGGAGAAGAAACCGGGAGCCACGTCGTGGCCCAGGTAGACCTCCACCTCTGGGACCCCACTGGTCGATACCTCCGCCTGAACGCCGGTGACGTAGTCGGCAACCATGCCCATCCCGAGTTGGCGGGTCAACGCCGTGGCGAACCCGGCGGCCAGCACCAGGGAACGGGCCCAGTGGCGGCCCCCATCGGTGATGATCGTCACGCCATCCGGTTCGGGTACGGCCCGGAGGACGCGGTGGCCGAGGAGGTACTTGGCTCCCGCCGCCTGGGCCCGGTGGGCAAAGGAGGCGACGTAGGCCGCCCGGTCGATAATGTGCGCCTGGGGAGTGGCGGTTTCGAAGCGGACATGGCCGATGGAGGGAGCGACAACGTCAGCGGAAAACGCCTCACGGTAGATCAGTGCTGGGTCTATCGGGAACCGGTCGGTGCATTCCCGGCCGACAATGCCGGTGCATAGCTTTTCGCCGATCCGCTGTCTGGCGTCGATTACGGTGACTGAGTATCCTCGGGACGCCAGTCCCAGCGCCGCGTTGTTGCCGGCGGGTCCGGCGCCGACCACGATCACATCATCCAAGTTTGCATATCCTCATGAGGCTCGCTCGCTAACGTTTCTGCGGCCAGTTGACAGCCACGAATTATACCATGCCCCCCCCGTTCCAGACCAGGCATGTTTCGGTAAAGATGCGGCCGATTGGCGTCGAACGAAGGCCGGCTAAGGGAGGCTCCGCCGGCGGTCTACAAATACCTCCACCGGCTATTACCCGGAACGCCTCATCCATCCGGGGAACGAAAGCAGACTTCGCACCCCAGCCCTAGCCTTTTTGCACTCGGAGAGAAGCGGCTTGAGTTCTCTCCTCGGCGGAATAGTTGGGTCGTCACCACAATTTCGGCGAGGGCCGGCAACTTGAAATGTGCGCTTTTCAGAGGCCTGGTGAATCCCGGCGAAAATTGAAAGTGGCGGTTCCCCTGCTTGAAGTGAAGCGATTCAGTTGAGGATATTTGGAGCCACCTGAACCACAGGATATAATGACCGCTTGAGGTGCTCATGCCGATAAGTTTGGTGCGCAGCCGGTCCGATATGCCGGTCCAATATGGATAAGCACCACTGCATGCCCTCTGTGATTATTATGATACCCGGGACGGTGCGATGACGAAGGCGAAATGGGCCCAGTAGGCCATACGTTTATTTCGGGCGCGGTGGGTGTTGGTGTGGGGGTTGCCACGGGCGCGCCGGAGGCGGGCGCCTTGGCCCTGGTGACCGGCGTGCTGATGGACATCGACCATGTGTTCGATTATTACCAGTGGTACGTCAAGGGACGGCCGAACCGAGTTTTCGTTTTTCTCCATGCCTGGGAGTACTCGGCAGCGGGTCTTCTGACGCTGGCTCTGCTGTTCTATCATCCCCTGCTGCTGGGCGTTGTGTTGGCCCACCTGGCCCACGTGACCGCCGATCACTTGCATAACCGGCTACCGCCTCTCGCCTATTTCATGACCTACCGCCTGCTGAAGAGATTCGACAGTGCGTCCGTCGCCCCGCATAAGAACTCCATTCTGGCCTACCGGGGCTGGCTCCGGCTTCTACCCTTTGGCCAGCTGCTGCGACCGTGGTTCCAGCGGTGGATCGAGCCATGGTTTGACGAGAGGGTCAAACGTTGGGAGGCATCCCAGGGCGGGGTTAACCAATCCGAGGATTGAAACCCACGGTGCGTGCTGGGGCCAGGGACAGGATGACGCTACGTTTCCTCTCTGGTCCCTCACTTGTTTTGGAAAGCCGAGTGCTCCCCGGCGCTTGAGGTATTACCGGGCGGCGCGGTCCCCGATCTGCTCGTTGGGCGCTGAGCCGGCAGTTTGATCGCCGGTCCCCAGGGGCACGGCCATCAAGACCACGGTCGCCAGGGCGAACAGACCGGCGACATAGAAGAACGGGTAGGTTTTGTCGATATCGTACAGGACGCCGCCAATCAATGGTGAAGCGGCGCTGAGACCGAACCGGGAGAAGGAGAGTACCCCGAGGGTTGTTCCGGCAACGCTGGTCCGAACGATGTCCAGGGCCGCCGCCATCAGGATGGGCTGGTCGCTGTACAGGAACATCCCCATCAGTCCGATTATGATCGGCAGGGCGACCCCCTCGCCGAACATCGCCAGCGCCAACGCCAGCGATGACAGGAAGATCATGCCCGGGATCAGGACCAGCTTCCGCCCAAAACGGTCCGATAGGTATCCCATAATGGGCGTGAACAACATTCCGACCACCATCGGCGCCGCGAAGTAAACCCCCCGCAACCCTTTGCTCAGTTGGGCCACGTCATCAAGGTAGAGGGGAAGAAAGGTAATCAGGGCGATGAATGCCATGCCGCGGATGCCGGCCACCAGAGTGATACCCCATAACCTGGCATTCTTGAGGATGCCCCGGCTTTGCGACATCTGGGCCCGGAAGCTCGGTACCTCGGGTGCGACGGCGCCGAATTTTCCAATGTCCCGGAAGGCCCAAAAGACCAGGAAAGCGAGAAAAAGAGGAATCGCCGCATATATTCCGATGATCTCCCGCCAGGTCAAGACGCCCAGCAGGAAACCGGTGAGTATCGGGCCTATTACATCGCCGGCACTGCCCCCGATTCCATGTATGGAGAGGGCAGAGCCGCGCCGGTGGGCGAAGTGGAGGGAAAGGGCCGCCACACCGGGTAAGTGCCAGATAGATGAAGATATGGCCAGCATAGCCATGCCCACCAGGAGCATCGGATACACCGGAGAGAACCCCATCACCATTCCACCCAGCCCGAACACCACCATGCAAACCGCCAAAACCGCTCCCCAATAGCGCCGGGTCATGTCGGTCAATGCCCCTCCGGGCAGGGCGATCACGCCCCCGGCAACTTCCCTGGTGGAGCTTATCGCGCCGACTTCGACGGAACTCAGGTTGAAGGTTTCTTCGACCTCGGGCAGCATTACCATGAAGCTGTGGTTGATCCAGTGGAAGACGCCGTGGCCAGTGCTCAGGCCGCCCAGGATAAAAATTCCCTTTTGGCGCAAATTGCGGGGCTGGTCGCCGGCCTCTTGGCCGGCCAGGGTTTCTGCCATACTCAGATCACCTTCATTCCGCGGCTGGCAACCGGCGTTGCCCCCGGGGCTTCTTCACGAAAATCGTCTGGGGCCGGCCCACGGGGCCGGCGAGGCTGGGAGGGATGGGCCCATTCGCTAGATATCGGGTCCCAAAGGACGGGTCTCCCCTGGACTGCCCATCGTTCCAGAGGCTATGCTTGCTGCCTCTTCTCGAACCGGCATGAAGTGCCCGCGGGCGGGCGACGTGCTGCTTCTGAACCGTGGCGCCGGGCGGCCCAACCGGGGCGTTTCCGGATGCCAGTGGGCTAGTGGTGCGGGAAGTGCGAATCCTATAGGCTACAATATATCTTGCTCCGGCAACGGAAGTGATATTATACCCTAAAGGCAAGCCGATCAACCGGAGATACGTGGGCCATGGCTGAACCCAGGGTCCGCCAACGAGCGGAAGACCTGCGTAGCGAGATCAACCACCACAACCATCGCTACTACGTCCTGGACGACCCGGTTGTCGGCGATGCCGATTACGACGCCTTGATGCGGGAACTGCGCCATCTCGAGGAAGAGTACCCGGAATTGGCCACCGCTGACTCTCCCACTCAACGCGTGGGCGCCGCCCCTGCCCAGGGGTTCACTTCGGTGGAGCACCGGTTACCCATGCTCAGCCTGGCCAACGCCTTCGACCTGGAGGAGCTTCAGTCCTGGTACCGGCGTATCAAGGACCTGCTGGACGAGGCCGAGTTCGACCTGGTCTGCGAGCTGAAAATCGACGGGCTCGCGGTTAGTCTCATCTACGAGAATGGCGTCCTGATACGAGGGGCAACCCGGGGTGATGGGTACTCCGGGGAGGATGTAACCAAAAATTTGCGCACCATTCGGAGCGTTCCCATCACGTTGATGGGGAGCCGGCCACAAAGCCTGGAAGTCCGGGGTGAGGTGTATCTGCCCTTGGAAGATTTCCGGCGGCTGAACCAGGAGCGTGCCGAACGCGGCGAGCCCCTGTACGCCAACCCTAGAAACACCGGCGCCGGAAGCGTACGCCAGCTAGACCCAAAGATCACGGCGTCGCGGAATCTTCAGATCTGGGTGTACGCTCTGACCGGCGCCGGGGATGTTCCCCTACCCGAGGGCCACTGGGAATCCCTGGAGCAGCTCAAGGCGCTGGGGTTCCGCGTCAATCCCGAAAACCGCCTGTGTCACACCCTGGAGGAAGCCCATGGCTACTACCAGGAGTGGATGGAGCGGCGGCACACCCTCTCCTATGAAGTGGACGGCGTGGTTATCAAAGTTGCGCCCCATGCCTTACAAGAAGCCCTGGGAGTGGCGGGCCGCGAGCCCAGATGGGCCATCGCCTTCAAATTCCCCGCGGAGAGGGCCGTCACTCGGCTGCTTGATATAGGCATCAACGTGGGTCGAACCGGCAGCCTCAACCCCTACGCCGTACTGGAGCCGGTGACGATCAGCGGCGTCACGGTCAAACACGCCTCGCTGCACAACGAGGAGGACATCCGCCGCAAGGACATCCGCGTTGGCGATCGAGTGACGATTGAACGGGCCGGCGACGTGATCCCCTACGTGGTGGGCCCAGTGGTAGACCCGAACACCGTCCGGGGCGCCGAGTTCAAGATGCCTGCCCGCTGTCCGGAGTGCGGTACCGGGGTGGTGAAATCAGAGGGCAAGGCGGCGCACCGGTGCCCCAACACCTCGTGCCCGGCCCAGTTTTTAGAACTCCTCAAGCACTTCGTCAGCAAAGGCGCCATGGACATCGACGGGCTGGGCGAGCAGTGGTGCCGGATTCTGATTGACCGGGAGTTGGTCCAAAGCGTGGACGGCCTGTACCGCCTGGAAAAAGGCGCCCTGCTGGAGTTGGACCGAATGGGAGACCGGCTGGCCACCAAGATTCTCGCCAACGTTGAGGCTAGCAAGGAACGGCCCCTCCACCGGCTGCTCTTCGCCCTTGGGGTCCTCCACGTGGGGTCCGAGGTGGCTGAGTTGTTGACCCAGCGGTATGCCAGCTTGGACGACCTGGCCTCGGCCTCTGAAGAGGAGCTAACCGAGATTCCCGGCGTGGGACCCAAGATCGCCGGAAGCCTCGTGGCCTATTTCAAGGTGCCCCATAACTGGGAGGTCATCGAAAAGCTCCGCCGGGCCGAGGTCAAGCTGTACCAGGAGAGCCATGGGCCCAGGCCCCGCGACCTGCCGTTACACGGTGTGAGCTTTGTCGTCACCGGAACCTTGGCGTCGATCCTTCGCCGGGAGGCGGAAGTCCGGATAAAAGCCCTGGGCGGCAGTGTCGTGTCTTCGGTTACCCGCAAGACGAACTATCTGGTGGCCGGCGCGTCTCCGGGCTCTAAACTGGACGCGGCGCAGCGGTTGGGAACGCGGGTGCTGGACGAAGCCGAGTTCTCGGAACTGCTGGAATCGCCACCTTCCCCGAAACCGGAGACTGAGGAGTCCGACTCGTGACCGCCTACGGAGAGCCCCGGTTCTGGCTGGAGCGTTTCCCCTTGGGGGAGGCCGCGCTCTTCAGCTTTCCTTCGGTGTACGGCGCGGTCCGCAGTGCCTATGCGGACCACCGGCAGCAGAGGGCCAGCCTGGTGGAGCAGCTGGCGGACCTGGATTCGGGGCCGCCTTCCTGTTCGGCGCCGGCGGGCGAGTTGAATCTGGATGGCGTTCCGTGGCATGACTCGCGCCGGTTGAGCCTGGAACGTTTGCTGCCCGCGGCACAAATGGGGCGGCTGCTCACCATTATCGACATTCACCTGGGCAGGAAGAACGGGCGGCTGAGCAGGTTGATGGTGGATCAACTGCTCCGGGGCCAGCAAGACGCGCGAATGGACGACTTTTTGAATATCGTTCAAGCGAGCGATCCGTCGGCCCTCTCCAACACCCTCACCTCCGAACTGCTGACCTTCGTCCGCCAGATGCCGGACTGAAAATGCGCTTGATAATCGGCCTTGGCAATCCCGGAACCCGGTACCGCGGCACCCGCCACAACATTGGTTTCCGCTGCGTGGATTTGTTGGCCCTGAAGTGGGGCATCCGGGTTGCGGAACGCCGCGCCAAGGTAGTCCTGGGTCGGGGATTTCGCGCCGGCGAGGAGATCGTGCTGGCCAAACCCCGTTCTTTCATGAACAACAGCGGCGAAGGCGTCGCCTACCTGCGGGCCCGATTCGCCTCCCGCCCCGAGGACCTGGTGGTGATCTACGACGATATGGCCTTGCCGGTGGGGCAGCTGCGGCTCCGCCCCGGCGGCAGCGATGGGGGCCACCGGGGGGTCCAGTCCATAATCGAGAGCCTGCAAACCCAGGATTTCCCGAGAATCCGGCTGGGCATTGGCGCTCCGCCCCTGGAGCAAGACGCGGTTGGTTACGTGCTGGGCCGTTTCTCCGGCGAGGAGGAAACCATCCTCGCCGGAGCGTTGGATTCGGTGGTGGCCGCGGTCGATTGCATCCTGGAAGAGGGCATCGACGGGGCCATGAACCGTTTCAACTCCAAACCGGCCGATCCATCTCTCACGTGAGCCCCCGTTGGTGTATACCGGTGTTCCTCCTGGCCGCCGCGCTGGCGGCGTGCACCTCCATCGCAACCCCCACGCCGGCCCAGCCCGGCCCAACCTCGGCAGCTACGCCCGCGGCGCCCGGCCTAGTTCTGACAACCACGCCCGAGCCGCACGGAACAAGGCCGGTAGCTACGCCTGTTCCGTCGGGGACCGCTCCGGCGGGGCAGCTTGCCTCGACGCCCACCCCCAACTCGGCCGTCTCACCAGCGCTCACTCCACCAAAAGGCCTTGCGCCGGAAAGAACCCGCCGATTGCCGGCGACGCCGACGGCTACTCCCGCCTCCTCGGTGGCGACGAGCTTCGTTCCGGCTCCCGACCGGGACCTCTACGGGCTGGCAGTTGGGTTGAAGCGGGCCAGGGAGGAGGACCTGCGGCGGGTGGTAAACCCGGATCCGGTGAGCTACGCCCAAGGCCGGGAGGACACCTTTTGGCTGGTCGACTTGTCGGGGCTGACGGTATACCAGAGCCGTTTTGTGCTGCGGTTGGTTTCTCCCCACGCTTACTGGTATGTCGAGGAAAATCAGACCATCCGCCAGAAGGATATCGAGAGGGCTGCCGCCGGTTATGAGGAGCAGGTGCACCCCCGGGTTACCGCCGCCTTTGGTGAGGAATGGTCCCCAGGAGTGGACAACGATCCCCATCTGAACATCCTGAATGGCCGCCTGCGGGGCGTTGCGGGTTACTACAGTTCTTCGGACGAATACCCTCTCGGCGTGGTCCCGTTCAGCAACGAGCGGGAGATAATCTACATCAACTCCAGTATCATCCCGATGGGATCCCCCGACTACCTGGAAACACTGGCCCACGAACTGCAACACGCGGCCCATTGGAACGCCGACGCCTCCGAGGAAACCTGGATCAATGAGGGGCTGTCTGAGTTGGCCGCCACGATTGCCGGATTCGATCAAGCCACCATCTACCGGTTCTTGCAGTCCGGCCCCACCTCACTGGTGCAATGGCCGCTGCTACCATTCGGCGCCGGACGCAACTACGGGGCGGCGTCCCTGTTCATGCACTACCTGGCGGACCACTACGGGAAGAACAACGACCTGCGGCCGCTGCTGAATGAACAGGAGGATGGCATCGCCGGAGTAAACGCCTATCTGAGATCGGCCGGCTACTCCGCCACCTTTCCGGATGTGTTCCGCGATTGGGCGGTGGCCAATCTTCTGGATGAAAGGCAGGGGGTCTACGGATACTCGGACCTGGAAGTGCAGGTGGGGGTCTCGAAGGCCTACGACGGGATCATTGAGTACAGTTCTGAGATTCCCCAGTACGCCGTGGAGTACGTGGAGCTTTCATTGCTGGAAGGACCACTACGCCTGCGCTTCGACGGGCCGGCGGAGAACCGCCTGCTGCCGGTCGACGTGGACTCGCGGGGATGCTGGTGGAGCAACTCGGGCGATTCCATCGACTCGACGCTGACCCGCTCCGTGGATTTGACAGGCCTGGACCGGGCCACGTTGGTCTACCAGGTGTGGTATGAGCTAGAGGAGAAATGGGACTACGCCTACCTGGAGGTATCCGTCGATGACGGGCGGACCTGGGATATCCTGGAGACGCCAAATACCACGGCGGAAAACCCCATCGGCAACAGCTTTGGAGAGGGCTACACCGGCAACAGCCTTGGCTGGCTCGATGAGTCCGTCGACCTTGGCGCTTACTCGGGGCGAGAGGTCCTGCTGCGCTTTCAATATGTCACCGACGATGCCGTGAACGGCGCCGGCCTTTGCGTCCGGGGGGTCTCGGTGCCCGAGGCCGGCCTGGTGGAGATCACCAATGGGTGGCGGGCTGAGGGGTTTGTTCTGACCAGCAACCGGGTGAAACAAGACTACATTGTTCAGGTTATCCAAATGGCTGGGGAGAACCAGGTGACGGTGGTGCCGCTGGACGGGGCCAACTCGGGGGAGATCGTTATCCCGGCGCCCCAGGACCTGGACCGGCTGGTGGTCGTGGTGGCGGCACTCGCGCCCGGGACCCAGCAGTGGGCACCCTACACCCTCTCAATCGGGCCGGCTTGATAGCCCTTTTGGGGAGGATCGCGGGGAGCGAGTATCGCCCGATCTCGCCGATACATAGCCACTCAGGAGACAGCGCGGCAAGGCCCGCCGGCCCAACTTTTGGTACTACGGGACGGCTAAAGGGGACGGCAAACGTTGCGGCGATTGGCCGGCAGCTCGGCGAGGCCCCGCCGGTCCCAATCTTCGAGCCTACAGGATGGGTAGGTAGCGGGCGACCTCGTAGTCGGTCACCGTGGCCCGGTACTCTTCCCATTCCATCTTCTTGTTCTGAATGAAGCTGTTCAAGATATGCTCCCCCAAAGCTTCACGCAGCAACTGGCTCTCTTGCGCCATGGAGATGGCCTCGCCCAGGCTGGCGGGCAGGCTTTTGATGCCCAGGGTCCGGCGCTGCTCGGGGAGCATGGCGAAGACGTTGCCGTCTACCGGGGGCGGCACCAGGTACTCCTCTTCGATGCCCTTCAGCCCGGCCATCAGCATGACGCTGAAGGCTAGGTAGGGATTGCAGGCGGGGTCCGGCGCCCGGTACTCGATGCGCACCGAGCTTTCGTGGCCGGGCTTGTAGGCGGGCACCCGCACCAGGTCCGAGCGGTTGGTGTGGGCCCAGGAGACGTACATCGGGGCCTCGAAGCCTGGGACCAGGCGCTTGTAGGAGTTCACCCACTGGTTCGTGACCAGGGTGATCTCCGGGGCGTGGTGGATCAGCCCGGCAATAAACCGTTTGCCGACGAGGGACAGGTGGTGCTCTTCGTCCGGATCGAAGAAGGCGTTATGGTTACCCCGGAAGAGGGACTGGTGGGTGTGCATCCCCGAGCCGTTGGCCCCGGAGATCGGCTTGGGCATGAAGGAGGCGTAGGCTCCCCGTAGCTGGGCCAGCTCCTTGATGACCAGTTTGGCCGTTATCACGTTGTCGGCCATGGTCAGGGCGTCGGTGTACTGGAGGTCGATCTCGTGCTGGCTGTGGGCGACTTCGTGGTGAGAGTACTTGACCGGTATCCCCATCTCCGCCAGGTTGAGCACCGTGTCCCGGCGCAGGTCACTGGCGGGCTGGCCGGAGAGCTGGTCAAAGTAGCCGGTGTGGTCCAGCGGATACGGGGAGTTGGCGTCCCGGAAGTAGAAAAACTCCAGTTCCGGTCCGACGTAGTAGGTGAATCCCGATTGGGCCAACCGTTGCAGGTTCCGCTTGAGGGCGTTCCGGGGGTCGCCGATGTACGGTCCGCCCCCGGGCGTGCGGATGTCGCAGAACATGCGGGCCACGGCGTTCTGGCGGGGCCGCCATGGGAGCAGCGTGAAAGTGGTGGGGTCGGGAAAGGCCCGCATATCGCTCTCGTCGATGCGGGCGAACCCCTCGATGGACGACCCGTCGAACCCGACTCCCTGCTCGACCGCGTCTTCGAGGTCGTCCGCAGTGATGGCGAAGCCCTTCAGGTTGCCGAGAATATCGGTGAACCAGAGTCGGATGAACTTGACGTCGTTTTCTTGGGCGCTCCTCAACACGAACTCACGTTCGGCGGCCCGGTCATCTGGCATTGTAGCCCCTCCGCGGCGAATCCCGGGATGTTTCACCAGGATATGCCCCAGGAAATCCCCACAAGATATTGCCATTGTACTCGGTGGCTGGCGTCAGGGAAACCACAGAAGGTCCGGCAGCCGCCCATGGTCCGGAGAGCGGCGGCCCACAAAGCAGGTTGCCGTTCGCGTGGCACGAACGGCGTCCGTTTCGAGGGAGTGCCTGGTAGCGGTGCCCCTCCTCCTGATGGATACCAAGCTCCTTGTACCCGAAGGGTCCAGATCTAGTCTAGGCAAGGGTTTTTGCGGCGGTGTTTCAATCTCGTTACACGAATATTGCCGCAATGTAGATATGTTGTTACGAAACTTAGAACCTGCTCAGCCGGCGGGCGCCAGGGCGGTCGTGTTTTGCAATTTGGAACCTGCTCAGCTAAAATGTCAGGAGATGGTTTTGCGGGCTTTTGGTAAGGGAATGGTGAGAGGTGCGCATGGGAAATAACCGGTGGCTGAGGAATAGCTTCGTTTATCTCTTGGTCATCATTGGAATTATCGTTATCTTCTACACCTTGCTGCCCAGCTTCGCGGAACGAAGCGAGGAACCGCTGACAACCGTCATCGCGATGGCCAAGAACGGCGAGATCCGCGAGGTCCTGGTAGACGGCAGGAAGCTGGTCGTTTACCCCAGGGCCACCGGCCGGGCCGGCTCAGACCGGTTCACCAGCAGGATTGGCAGCGATACCGACGTGATCGGCCTGATGCTGGAAAGCGGCGTTGAGGTGGGCCCGCCCGGCGGCGTTGAGGTTACCTTCAAGGGTTCAAGCGGCCTGAGCGGCTTCTTCGGGCTGCTGCTCAACTTCTTGCCTCTGATCTTCTTCGGTGGCCTCATCTTGTTCATGATGCGCCAAGCCCAGGGCAGCAACAATCAGACCATGAGCTTCGGCCGCAGCCGCGCCCGGATGATGCCCTTCAATCGTCCCGGGGTGACCTTTGCCGACGTGGCCGGGGTGGAAGAGGCCAAGAACGAACTCGAAGAAGTGGTGGAGTTCCTCAAGTACCCGGAGCGGTTCCTTTCCCTGGGCGCCCGGATCCCCAAGGGGATCTTGCTGGTGGGCCAGCCGGGAACCGGCAAGACGCTGCTGGCCAGGGCGGTGGCCGGCGAGGCGGGAGTACCCTTCTTTCACATAAGCGGAAGCGAATTCGTCGAGATGTTCGTTGGTGTTGGGGCGGCCAGGGTTCGAGACCTGTTCGACCAGGCCAAGCGTAACGCGCCTTGCATCGTCTTCGTCGACGAGATAGACGCCGTGGGCCGGCACCGGGGAGCCGGTCTGGGTGGCGGGCATGATGAACGGGAACAGACGCTGAACCAGATCCTGGTGGAGATGGACGGCTTCGAGACCAACACCAACATTATCGTGCTGGCCGCCACGAACCGGCCGGACATTCTGGACCCGGCATTGCTGCGCCCCGGCCGTTTCGACCGCCGGGTTACGCTGGACCTGCCGGATGTCGTGGGACGCACGGCGATTCTAAAGGTCCATTCCGCCGGCAAACCCCTGGCCCCTGAAGTAAGCCTGGAAACACTGGCCAAGGAGACCCCCGGGTTCAGCGGCGCCGACCTGGCGAACCTGATCAACGAAGCAGCGCTGCTGGCGGCCCGGTTCAACAAGAAGGCCATTTTCATGGAGGAGTTCGAGGAGGCGGTGGAACGAATCATCGCTGGCCCGGAGCGCAAGAGCCGGGTCATCAGCGCCCGGGAAAAGGAGATGACCGCCTACCATGAGGCCGGCCACGCCCTGGCGGCCTGGATTTTGCCCCACGCCGACCAGGTCCACAAGATTTCCATTGTGGCGCGAGGGGCCATGGGAGGCCACACTTCTCTGTTGCCCGATGAAGACCGGTACCTGTGGACCAAGAATCAGTTCTTGGACATGCTGGTCGTCACCATGGGCGGACGGGTTGCGGAGCAGTTGATCTTCGACGAGGTGACCACCGGCGCCAGTAACGACCTGGAGCGGGGGACCAAGATCGCGCTAAGTATGATCAAGCGCTATGGCATGAGTGAATCTCTCGGGCCGCGCACCTTTGGGAAACGCCAAGAGTTGGTTTTCTTGGGCCGGGAGATCAGCGAAGAGCGTGACTATGGCGACAAGGTGGCCGAGGAGATCGACGAGGAAGTCAAGGAGTTGATCGGTATGGCCTACCGGCGTGCGGAGGAGATACTGGTCACCCATAAACCCAAACTGGTTCGCCTCTCCGAGTACCTGATCGAACACGAGACGGTTACCGGGGCTCAATTGAACACAATTATCGGTGATGACGAGCTTGGCGGCGAACCGGGGACGGGGACGCCTGCCGTTCCGCCGCCGCCGCCGTCCTACACACCGACGCCGCACCAGCCCACGGTCCCTCAGCCGGCGCCGACTATGTCCAGCCATACCGACCCATCGCCGGCCGTGGCGCCCGGTGACCCAGAGGCATGACCGGGCGCCTTGCCCGTTGGGGCAGGGCCTCCGGTAGCCGGGCGGCTCCCGTTCACTGGACCCTTGCGGGTTGCCGCGCGGCCGAGCGTGACCAATCACCTCTGCGTGCGCCCCTTCCCGGCCTCGCCGGGCCGTCACCGTTAGATTCCGGCAGTTTTCGCTGATTCAGGGAGCCGGGCCATCGGCACGGGGCGCGGCCTCGCCACCGCCACGGGGCAGATCGCGGTAATAGATACCCCACTGGGTCATCAGGTCCTGGACCGCGGGTAGTTGCAATGCCGCCAGCTCCCGGAAGAAGCCGGCCAGGGCGTGGGCCGGTAGGTGCTCGCTGCCGCAGACCCAACTCCGCTCGGCGGGCACCACGTAGATCATCCCATTCTGGTGCTCACATGATACCTGGATGCGGGTCATGTCGCTCCCGGTTGTTATGGTCAGGCCGGTGTCACCCATGGGCCTAGTCCCCTCCCGTCTAGCGGTCTTCGGTCTAGTTTGCCGCGCCGCGGCGTACCAGCGCCCAGTTTAACAAGTAAGGTTTACTTTTCCTACCCGCCCGCCGAAATGATAATGCCGGGGGCAACGCCCCCTGGTAATGCCCGGAGTTGCTCAGGGCCGAGCCCTTCTTCCGCCTGCTTGCGCCGGATTTAGGCGCTCCTTCTGCCGATAGGTGGGTGCCTGGCCGCCGGTGCGGTGTGGTTTAACCACCTACTTGGTGGTAGAATCAAATGGGCCAATGGCGGTACGCTTGGTTTGCTGAGCAAGACCGGGGGTGACCGGGCCTGAATCTCCGAACAAAGAGGATGCTGAAACATGTACCCACCTGGAGGCTCTCGGCAACCTGAAGTGAACTTCGACCAGATATTGGGCCGCGTGCGAGATGCACTCGGTCCTATCGGCAAGCGGCTGGGTGGCGGTGGTGTGGGGCTGCTGGTGGTCGGCATCATTGCCCTGATCGCGGTTATTTGGGTAGGGACCGGGGTATACACCATCAGCCCCGGCGAAAACGCCGCCCTACGGCTCTTCGGCGAGGTACAGGGCAACCCCGTGGAGCAACCCGGCCTCCACTGGTGGTGGCCGGCGCCGATCGGGAAGAAGGCCGTGCTCCAGGTCACGGAGACCCGGCGAATGGAGCTGGGGTTCCGCGGGACCGACGCGGGGGCCATCTCCGCTTTCCCGGACGAGGCCCTGATGATCAGCGGGGACCTGAACATCGTCGACGTGGCGATGGTGGTCCAGTACAACATCAAGGACCTGAACGGATTCCTGTTTCGAGTGGACGACCCCGGAGAAGAAACGCCGGGACGTACGGTCCTTCCCGGCCAGCCTGACGGTCGCACGTTGAAGGACGCCGCCGAGGCGGCCCTGCGGCTGGTGGTGGGCCAGCGGTCCATCGACGACGTGCTGGTGCTCCGGCGGGAGGAAGTGGCGGCGTCGACCAAGGAACGGTTGCAGGAGATATTGGACAGCTACGGCACCGGCATCGCGGTCCTGAACGTCCAGCTCCAGGATGTGAAAGCTCCGGAAGAGGTCCGGGACGCCTTCGACGATGTCCTGCGTGGCCGGCAGGAGAAGGACACTAAGATCAACCAGGCTCGCTCCTTTGAGAACGACATTATCCCCAGGGCGAAGGGTGACGCGGAGCGGATAAAAAGGGAAGCAGAGGCCTTCGCTCAGGCACGAATCGCCAGGGCAGAAGGTGAGGCGGCCCGGTTTACCGCCGTCCTAGAGGAGTACTCGATATCCGAGACCTCCAGAGCCGTCACCCGCCAGCGGTTATTCCTGGAGGCGATGGAGAACGTGCTGCCGAGAGTGACCAAGATCATCGTGTCCCCTGAGTCCGAGGCTGTGTTGATACTGGGCGGCCAGGACGGCCTGACCCCCATCCCACTCGGCCCCAATCCGAGCCCATAATGATTAGCTTTACAAACGGAGCGATGCGTCTATGAGAACGCTGGTTGTTGGCGCCGTCCTGCTCATAATTGCGGCTATTGTGCTCTCCCAATCCCTTTTCATCGTGGACGTGACCCAGCAGGCTCTCGTCCTGCGGTTTGGGGACGTCAAGCAAACCCGGGTTGAACCGGGCATCTATCTCAAAGCGCCCTTTGTGGACAATGTCATTCGGTTCGAGCGGCGCATCCTGCGCATCGACGCTCCACCGGTCGCCATGCCTGACAAAGAAAAGCAGAACCTGGTAATCGACTCCTATGCCCGATACCGGATCATGGATGTGTTCCAGTTCCGGAAGACGTTGCAAACCGAGGCCAATGCCCGCAGCCGGTTGGGCGACATCGTTACTTCCGCCCTCCGCGCCCAGATCGCGCTCCGGGACCGCAACGAGATAATCGGCGCCGAGCCGGTCCTAGATGCTGCCGGTATCCAGGTCGTCGATGAAAAGGAAGGGCTTCCCCTGATCGAGGGCACCGATTCCCGCAGCCTCTTGCTGGAGAAAGTGTTGGAAGGCGTCAGGCTCCGCATTAACGGTCAAGAGGTAACCGAAAGCATGGTGGTCCCCAGTTCGGGCGGGGCGGCGTTCAATGTCCAGATAGCTGCCGATATTCTTGACACCGAGAATGCCGACCGACCCGGCAACGCTACCGACATTGAGGTGACCAGCGGGCCGGACGGAGGCCAATTAGAAGGCTTCGACATTACCATCACGGGCTTCGACGGACCCAGCAGGACCGTGCTCTTGAACATCCAGGAGGGGGAAAAAGTGCAGGCTGGGAGCGTGTTCACGCTTCGGTATTTCGTCGAGAGAGACGAGCCTTTCGGTATAGAGATAGTTGACGTGAGGATCAAGCGGGCCGACTTCCCCGATTCGGTGACGCCCACCATATTCACGCGGATGCGGGCCGAGCGCAACCGGATCGCCACCAAGTTTCGCGCCGAGGGTGACGAGCAGGACCTGCAGATACGCGCCGGAGCCAACAAGGAACGGGAGATCATCCTGGCCGAGGCCGAGAGGACAAGCAACCAGGTGCGAGGCGAAGGCCAAGCCGACGCGATCGGTATTTTGGCGCAAGCATTGGAAGAAGACCCGGAGTTCTTCTCCTTCCTCCGCAGCTTGGAGGCTTACGAGCAGGTGCTGAACACGGGGACCACGGTGATCCTTTCGGCCGACGCCGATATTTTCAAGTATCTGGACAGCCCTGGCGAGGGATCCACACCGGGGAACTGAGCGCCGGTTCGGGTCGCGGACGGCCGCCCTTCGGGCAAGCCCCGGCAGTGCCGGGGCTCCCGGCCCGAGGCCAGACCTTGGAGCCTATCTAACAACCCCAAAAGAGGGCACTTTCGGTCCTTCGATACGCTCAAATCGAACCGATTTCCGCCGTTCGTGGCGAGCCTGTCGAACCACCGAGGTTGGCTACTGGGCGGGCTCTTGGTGCAGGCTATGAGTTCGTCGGTGGACCGGGTTTGAGTCCATTTGAATTCGGCCGGCTGAATTCGACCGGCGGACGCTCAGCGGCCGGAAAGGCGGCGGCCCTCGGCCAGGCCCCGGGTGGTCTTCTCGGGTGGTGTAATGACGATTCTGAAACCCTGCTCCAGGCGCATCGGCACCTCGGCCGCCGCGGCGCCCACCGCGCAGGGCACCCCGGCGTCCTTGCAGGCTGCCAGTATCTTCAACAAGGTTTCCTGAACCTCGGGGTGGCCGGTGTTGCCGCGATGTCCCATGGCCACCGACATGTCCCCCGGTCCGGCCCAGATGGCGCCGATCCCCCTGGCCTGGCGCAGGATGTCCCGGATGTTCTTGACCCCCTCCGGTTCTTCGATGATTCCCATCAGCAGGATATTCCCGTCTTGATCGAGAGGCCAGAGGTCGGCGGCGTCGTAATACTCCTGGGGAGTCAGGCCCCAGTACCGGGGGGCGATCCGTTGCCACCAGCCCCGCTCGCCTTGAGGCTCGAAGTCGGCGACGCCCGGCACTTGCGGATACCGGGCCGCTACCACTGCCGCCTGGGCGTCCTCCACCGTGTTGAGGTGGGGCAAAACCAGGCCGTAGACGCCGGTATCCAGGGCCTGCTTGGCCACCCACTGGTTGTGCTCTCGCAGGTTAGGCGGTATGCGCACCATTGGGACCGGGTCCGCCTGGAGGTTGCCCTGCCCGGCGATCCTCTTGCGATTCAGTAGAAACTGGAGGGAAAGGCGAAGGTCGTTGAGGCTGAACCCCTGGTGCTCCATCTCGATTATCAGCATGTCGTAGTCTGAGTCGGCGATGAAGGTCAGGTCGTCCAGGTTCCCGTTCCAGACCATGCCGGAACAGAAGACGGTTTTGTCCTGCTCTAATAAGTCGATCACCTTGTTATACCGAACACTGGCAGGCATCGTTGACCTCCAAGGGAGTTGATCAGGTGAGGTATCGGCCTCGGTTTGTCCGGCCGCGAACCTCCGGGAAACCGTCCGGCAGGTGAGTGGTGGGACCGGTTTTGCCGGACCCGTTGCGGAAGGGGCTTGCGGCAGACTCCGCGGGGTATCGTCAAGCCTCTTGATGGATTCGGATTATGCAACGCCCCGACTGTTTTGTCCACAGAGAGAGCCTGGTGGCCTGCGTTGACGGCGTGGTCAAAATCTCTTAAACTACGGTTTCCCGCTCCGACTTCCGTGACTGGCTTGTCTGTTGACGCCTCCGCGGAGAAGCCTTAGAGGGATCGATGAAAATTCACGAGTATCAGGCCAAAGATATATTCCGGCGCTACGGCATTCCGGTTCCGGCCAGTGCGGTCGCCAGTTCTCCTTCGGAGGCCCGGCGGGCCACCGCTGACCTTGGAGGCCAGGCGCTGCTGAAGGCCCAGGTGCACGCGGGCGGAAGGGGCACGGCCGGGGGTATCCGAGTCGTGCGCTCTCCCGACGAAGCCGAACAACTCGCTGGAGAGCTGCTCGGCAAGAACCTGGTTACCCACCAGACGGGCGCCCAGGGGTTGTAGGTGAATCAGGTGCTGGTGGAGGAACTGGCCAGCATCAGCCGGGAGGTCTACCTGGCCATTACCATCGATCCGTTGTATCGCGGCCTGGTGGTGCTGGCCTGTCCCAACGGCGGCGTGGATATTGAGCAGGTAGCCGCAAAGAACCCTGAGGATATCCACACCGAGCCCATCGACCCCGGAACGGGCATTTCAGCCTATAAGTCCCGCCGGCTGGCCGGCTGGCTGCAGCTGGATCCGGGGCCGGTCCGGGAGGTGGTCCAGATACTGGAGGCAATGTACCTGCTGCTTCTCGAAAACGACTGCTCCCTGGTGGAGATAAACCCCCTCGTCATCACCGACGACGGCCGGGCGGTGGCCCTGGATGCCAAGATCAACCTGGAGGATGATGCCTTGTTCCGTCACGCCAAGCTGGCAAGCCTGCGCGACCGCGCCCAAGAAGACGACCTGGAGGCCCTGGCCGCGGACCTGGATATCTCGTACGTGAATCTGGATGGTGACGTGGGCTGGTCGGCTGTTCACTATTTGTAAATCGCTCTCGGGTGTCGGGACTTCACGCGGGACCTGGAGTTCGAGTTCCCAGGCTCCATCTGCTTGGACGATTATATTGGCTCCGACTGCCTCCAGGACAAATCGCCGGTCCTCGGGAGTGGCCGCCGCCAACCTTGCCTCCAGTCGCTGGCGCAACGTCTCTATACTCTGAGGGTCGAAGCTGTACCGCTGAATGTCCTCAAGCTGGTGCTCCACTCGCTCCTGTTGCTCGGCAATCCAGCGTTGTTTTGTACGGATCAGCCCGATCTCCTGGTTGAATACTTCCTCGCTCACCGTTCCACGGGAGGCCAGCCGGAATGCCCTGGCCTCGGCCTCCTGCTCTTCGCGAGCTTGCCGATTAAGCGACTCCAATTCCCGAATCAGGCTCGCTTCGCTTTCCGCAGAGATCCCACGCCGCCGCTGCATCTCTTCCTCAAATCCTTCAGGGCCATCGAGGAAGTCCACAACCATGCCAAAGACGGCCGTCTCCATGGCTTCCGCTCCAAGACTATGAGACTGGCATAGCTCGCCCCGCAGAGGCCGCTTCCAATGGGCGCCGCAGACGTAGTAGGAATACTCCTTGCCGGGGCGCTTGAAGGTGACGCCGACGTAAGCCTTCCCGCAGGCGGCACACCGAATCATGCCCTTCAGCAGGTAATAGCGGAGCTTGGTGTTCTTTAACGCCAGTCGCTGGTTCTCCTTCAGCCGCTGCTGCATCCATCCGAACTCGGCTTCGGTGACGATCGGCCGGTCCACCAGACCTTCCAGCCGGATACGCTCACTTTCGGGACGGAGCCTCCTGCCGGACTTTCCATACGTAGCCGCCCTTCGAACTTTGGGCTCGACTGACTCGGTCTTGAGCGCCTCAATCACTCCGGCGTATGTCCGGTTCCTCAAGATGTGCCGCACTGAAAAGCCAGACCAACCGAGCTTGCCGCTCGGGGTGAGAATACCTCTCCGAGTCAATTCCTTGGCGATGGACATGATCTTCTTCCCTCCTGCCAGGCCCATGCGCCACACTTCGCAGGCGACAGGATAATTCTCGTCGGGCACCAACCGGTTGCTCTCCCACCGCATCCCAAAAGGCTTGTTCATGTTGGGCGGTAGACCCTTGAGGCGAGCCCGGTCCCGTAGTCCATCGCGTGCGCCCTGCTGTGCCCTCAAAACCGACCGTTCCTTACCCAAGGCCAGGGCCAGTTCCACCAGTTGCCCTTCACCGCCTTCCAGCATGGGCGGACCTTGCGCGGTGATGATCTCCACACCCTTGTCTCTACACTCCGAGAGAAAGATGAGCCGCTGCAGACCTTGTGCCTGGAGCCGGTCCCGGTCAAGAGTACCCATTGCCTGGATTGTGCCGTCAACGATCCATCGACGGAGCTGCCGGAACTCAGGACAAGACATCAGGTCCAGGCTCGACCAATCCACCGTCAATACGTACTGCGGTGGAGCATCATAGCCCTGGGCCTCAAGCGCCTTTCGGACAGCGATTTCTTGGCTGTCCAGGGACAGCTCCCGCTGGTCATGGGTGGAGACTCTGCACCAGACTGCGGCGACCTTCATAGCATCAATCCTCCTCTGTACGGCGCTTGCTTGCCCTAGGGCCTGTAATCAGCTCCAGACTTGCTTCCGGGTATGGGCACGCGGGACAGATTCCCCTGCGTATGTCATCTTCCGTTACGCCCCCCACTGCCTTCGCCACAATCCCTCCCACGAGCATCATGTCCTTGCGCAACTGCCAGACCTCCAGGAAGCGCCTCTGATGTTTTCGGAAGTTATTAGCAAGAAAGGCCTTCACTCCCTCTCTGCATCGCTGGTGGTCCTCTGCTCTTCCGACGCCAACAGGCTCTCCCTGTAGTCTGAGAACCCTGGGGTCGTCTGGTGCCAGTTCCCACTGCAGCCAACTAGGAGGCGGGAGTTCCGACAGAAAACCCCCTTCAAAAAAGGCGTTGCGTAGCCGGCGCTTTAGCGCCGGGAGCAGATGGGGCTCTGGGTCATCGCCAATTGCACCCTCACTTTCCGGCAATTTGCATGCTTCTTCAAGGGCCGACCGGAGGTCCTGCCACACCTCGGACTCACGCCCCAGGTAATCACGGGCGGCTTCTCTCGCCTCCCGAATTACCTTTTCGGCTCTGGTGCCTCTGAGGTGCCACAGAGCTTCCTCGGAGGCCGGAAGTGGCTCGTCGTAGGCTTCTTGCCGTCCTACCTCGTTTTCGGTGCCGGGTCCGAGGTTCAAGGAACCCACTTCCCCGCATGTGAATTTGCCGAGGCTGCCGAGATGCTGCTCTTGCATCTCTTTCAGCAAAGCCTCTGACACCTTGGCCCGAGGCCGCTCCGAAAAGCCCATGTCAACGAACTCTTTGACAATGGCCCTGGCCGTTGAACGGGCGATAACGTGGCGATTGGCCACCGGATTTACTTTCTGGCGGCTTCGCCGGTAGTCGAGGAACACCGCTAGCCGCTTCTCCCAGGCGATGCTTTTCGGTCGTGGCACGAGAGCCTCCCCCTCGGTTGTCTGCCAAATGCATCCTTATTATCGCCAGATACAAGCGTATTGTCAACTATTAATAGATATATATCTCATTATTAGCGTCAATTGAATAATTAATCCTCATTAGCTATCCTATATGCGTGGTTGCACCCAATATACCGAATAATCCACCGCCCATCATAAAGCTTCGCCCAGCTGCGACAGATGGGCCCTGGCGGGCGTTATTCGATTGGCTGCTTTCCGCTCCTGACCAAGGGGCCGAGGCACCGGCCAGGGAGCAAATAGTTCAAGAACCTGCAGACGACCCTGAGGCGGAGGCCAGTAATGCTTAGCGTCTGATTCTTACGTTCGTATCAACTCTAGCGAAACGTAGGCCCACTCTCCTCGAACGTCCCGGCTGCCGATCCCATTGCCCCGCCTCAAAACTTCTGGGACCACTCTCCCTCCATCGACAGCATCTGGAGAATCTTTTTCGGAACCACCCAGCAAATGCCTAGACCAGAACAGCCGAAGAGCCAGCCTGAAACAAATCGATTATATCGATTACTAAGTAACTCCCACCGCTGATTACCTTGTAACTCTAAGAAATTACTTTGTAACTGAGGAGAATTACCATGTCAGAACCACAAATTACCAAAGTCATCTCGATCCGGATTCCTGGCAAATATTTCCGCCGTTTGGGGTTCCTCTCGTACCACACGGGCAGGCTGCCATCAGAAACTGCCCGCCAAATAATCATAGACTACCTCAATCACGGGTGTGTCATGTGTGGGGGACCGACAACCGATTGGCAAGTTTTTGACGCGGTTGCAGATTGTGTGGACCCAGAATGCGTGCTGCTAGCTGAATTGGACTTCGGGATGACCGAACTGGAGGATTTCAGTGACCGCCCGGATAGGTACAGATTGCCCGGATTCGCCTAATGAGTACTTCCGGCGTCATGCATTGCGGCCAAATCCGTTGGGGCGATGTCTCGAGGAGAGACAGCACAAACAACTTCCATTTTCGTAGAACATTAGTTCAGGTCAAAAAAGGGTAGTGGAAAGGTCCGAGCCTGGACACCCATAGGAGGACCACACCAAACAAGGGGACCTTATTCTGAAGAGGTCACGATCCAGCTGTGCAAGACCGAGGTCAAGTTGAGTGGAACTCAGCCAAAGATCACGGTTCCGAGGTGTTGTTGGCTCCCGGCTGGGCTGGGGCTGGACCGGCACGGCAGACCACCTTCAGGGCAGCATGCTTGTCCCACTTTGAGTCAAGCCCAGCCCGGGATGACCCCTAGTCGAGTATCGCAGTCCCATCATTGCTGCCGGCCCACTAGAGGCAAGGGCATTGCATAGGTCCTGAGAGGGGATGGCAGGTGCCCAGGCGGTGTCCGTCGATGCCATTTTCCACCATTTGCTCTCTGAAGTTAGAGACGATATAGTTGACCTGCAAGAATCACCGAACTCTCGACCCGGACATTTCCCCGGACCTACCACGGCTCCGGGCAAACGATTGCTGCTTAGGGCGGCCGAGGCGATGCACGGGTATTGGGGAGAGGGCCACGCGCCGTAAACCGGCTCGATGCCGATAGCCGGCGCGTTGACCGCCGTGGCGGAAAACCTCCGGTCGTCGGTGGCCCGTCATTGGTGAAAGGAGGCCCCGGTTGAAACTCCTTTGCGTAAAGTGCGACGCGCCGATGCAACGCTTGGAGAACAGGGACCCCGATGAAGGCTCCCCAGCGATGACCTTCAGTTGCCAGACCTGCGGGGCCCAGGTGGGCCTCCTGACGAATCCCGGCGAAACGGAACTGGCTGGCGCCATCGGGATTCAGATGGGGGGTGGTGGGAATGATCCCTCTCCCCCGATGGAGCAATCCCTGGATGCCGGCCGGCACCAGCGGGGCGGCCGGCCCTCTCCTGAGCCAACCGGCGGGTCCACCGTTGAGGACCTGGATTGGACTCCGGAGGCAGCGGCCCGTTTGGGGCGGGTGCCCGAGGGCATCATGCGCGATTTAACCCGGCAAAGGGTGGAGCACCTGGCCAAACGAAGAGGAGAGGCGATAGTGACCGTGGCCCTGATGGAGGAGAAGTACGATCAGTGGTCCAGCGGCTCGGAGAAGGCCACCAGCGAGATGAGCTGGAGCGCCGAGGCCCTGGAGCGGATCGAGCGCATCCCGCCCTTTGTCAGGGGGATGGTGGTCGAGGCCATTGAGGCGCACGCCCAGCGGAAGGGGGCCGGCGAGATCACCCCGGAGCTTGTGGAGGAAGCCAAGGGCTCTTGGGGCGGCGGGGCCGGGTTTCACCATCCTTAACTAGGAAGCGAGAGCGTGCACGAGACTCTTGAGTATAAGCCCCGGCTCATCTCCTGGAACATAACCTCGGGTTGCAACCTGGCCTGCGACCATTGCTATCTTGCCGCCGCCAAGGTGGGCAAGGATGAGTTGACTACCGCCGAGGGGCTGGACCTGATCGGCCAGATGGCCGACATGGGGACGGAAATGCTGATCCTCACCGGAGGTGAACCGCTCCTCCGCGCCGACGCCTACGACCTCGCCGAGTGCGCTTCGAAGAAAGGCATAGCCGTGGTGATGGGAAGTAACGGCATCCTGATCACCGAGACGGTGGCCAAGCGGCTGGCCAATAGCGGCGTGATGAGCGTCGGCATAAGCCTGGACGCGATAACCCCCGAGGAACACGACTCATTCCGGGGTCTTCCGGGCGCCTGGTCCAGGGCCGTCGCGGGAATCGACCAATGCCAGGCGGCGGGCATCGGCGTCCTGGTGCACACCACGGTCACCCAATGGAACTGCGCGCAGCTACCTCAGCTCCTCGAATTCGCCTCCGCAAGGGGGGTGCAAGGCGTCATGATCTACTTTCTGGTGTGCACCGGGCGGGGCGAAAAGCTCACCGACATCACTCCGGGGCAGTACGAGCAGACCCTCCAATACCTGGTGGAGGCCCAGAACCACTACCCTGGAATGATGGTCCGCGCCCGGTGCGCCCCGCATTTCACCAGAATAGCGGCTCAGCAGGGCTCCTCGCTGCTGGGAAGCGCGGGCTGCATGGCGGCGACCAGCTACTGCCGGATCACCCCCAGAGGAGACCTTACACCCTGTCCCTACCTGCCCCTAGTGGCGGGCAACGTTAAGGAATACACCCTCCGGCAGATATGGGAGGGCTCGCGCCACCTCAAGGCGTTGCGCGGACCCCAGCTTGCGGGACGATGCGGGGTGTGCGAGTTCGCGGACGGGTGCGTCGGCTGCCGCGCTCGTGCCTTCGCCACGACGGGCGACTACCTCGGTGAAGACCCCTGGTGCGACTATCAGCCTGTTGGCGGTTTGGCGGCCGCACCGCGAGAGCTGGATTGGACACCCGAAGCCCAGTCGCGGATTCAGCGGGCGCCGGGGTTCATCCGGTCGAGGGTGAAGCGGGCCATAGAGGAACGGGCCCGCAGCCGGGGAGACGATGTGGTCACAGTGGAACTAATCCAAGGATTGATGTCCGAAATGGGCAGGATGCCCTGGCGGCGCCCCTCGGACCAGGGCGCCGCCGGAGCACCCGGAGACGATGGGCAGGGCCCCGGTTCCTGAGCGAATCCGCCGGATCCACCTGGTGCCTGGTGTCTTGTTTTGTAGATAGCTCTACATCGGCGAAATTGTGCGACATCCCCTCACTGCGATTGTCTTTCCGGCGTCTTTCCGGCCAAGCCGGAATTCCGAAATCCACAAATATGAAGGGCTCCCTTTTCGAGCGATAGCCATGAGCCGTTTTCGTCATTCCCGGCGGATTCATCACCGGCAGATTCTTGGGGCTCGGGTCAGCAATGTTCTAAGGTGACACGATACCAGCCAAACCGTTTCGGGTGACCACCCTTTTCATTCCAATTGTTGATCGTTTGTGCCTGTTGGCGTAACTGTTCACATTCGAGGGGATTTGGGTTCCTCACTTGTGCCAACATAATGCCGCCAGGCGCGGAACGGCCGGGGCGGAGGCCAGCAAATCAAGTTCGTCCCCTCAAGTCTGAACACTTACCTGTTGGCTCCGCCTATTGTGAGTTTGCTCACACCCTGGTACTATTATCATCTCGTACCAGGGTATGAAATGGTGCTCAACCCGTGGTATGAGGCGTGACACAACCACGCTGGACCTGAGCCTTCCGAAGCACCGGGAGGAGGAAATGGGGACAGAACCGGGGTAGCGGTCCACCCAGCGGAGGCGACCTTCGTGATTGACGACCGGCAACGGGTCGTCGCATGGAGCTACGCGGCCTTCGTTACCCTGGGCGTTTCGGAAAAGGACGCGCTGGGGCGGACGTGTAATGAGGTGGTGCGGGGCAGTGATACCTTCGGCAAGTCGGTCTGCCGTTTCAACTGTTCGGCATTCAAAGCTATCCAAAGTGGTCACCTGACGGCCCGCTGTTCGCTGCTGCTGGCGAGCCAGGGAGCCTCGAAGAAGAGGTTCATCGGCGAGCTTGTCGCCCTTCCCGAACCTACGGGCGGTGCCGTTGTCTCGCTATCCGAGCGCTGGCAAGGGCCTCCGACCCCGGCAGCCGGCGATCTAGCTGCCTCTGTACCTGGCCATGACGGGACCTCCGCAGCACGCCTGCTGCATGATCTGGCGGCCTTGACAACCCTCATAACCTCCATGTCACCGGACCGCCCTGAGCAAAGCATCGAAAAAGCTCTGGACTGGCTCCGTGAGGCGGTCAACGCAGAAGCAGCAGAATTGTTCATGGTAGAGCCGCGGGGCGGTGACATGCTCCTCACAGCCTATCGTGGCCCGTTCAGGAACTCTTTCGAACAGATCACCCGTTTTCACCCCGGCGAGGGCTTCCCCGGATTAATACAAAGAGGTGCGGCTCCCATCATTACCCAGAGCCTCACCGAGGACCCTCGTTTCCTCCGGACGAAGGTGAAGAATAAAGGGTTTCACTCCTACGTGTGCGTGCCTCTTTTCGGTCCCGGCGGGGTCATAGGTGCTCTCAACGTGGCGGCGCGGCGCCTCGACTTTGACCCAGCTCGCGCTCTTCGCCTTCTCAACTGGGCCAGCCGCCCGATTAGCACCGCCTTGCAAGCAAGCCTTCCTCAGAGCAAAGAGACCATTGGGCTTGGTCCGTTTGATGTCCCTCCGGACGCCGAACAGGGCTTTGATGGCCTTCTGCTTGGCGTGTTGCGCCAGATGATGCTCATAGGGAAGGCCACCGGAGGAGCGCTGGCCGTGTACGACTGGAACAACCGCGGACTGGTGCGGCGGGTGAAAGAGGGCGATTTCGCGGTGGTGACGTGCCCTGACAGCAAAGACCAAGACCCATCGATGTGCCCGGCTCTGGCCGAAGGACGGGGCGTTACTTTGTACGGGCCTAGACACCAATGGCCCTCGCGGTGCCGGCACATGTCCGTAGGCAGCGGTGTGGTCCACTGCCTACCCCTTCTGGTAGGGGGAGAAAAGGTGGGCGTTGTCCAAATAGGGTATGGCGGGCACGGCCCTTCACCTCCGACCAGATACATGGCAGCTTTGCTGACCACAGCCGACCAAGCGGCTCTCACTGTTAGACAGGCATGGAAGAATCTGCAAAATCAAGAACGGATTCTGCGTCTCCACAACACGCTGAGCCAGGAGGCAAGAGAGGGTTCTGCCCGCGCGGAAGTTTCGCCTGAGGGGCCCCTTCCGAAAGCCCATAGCTCACGGGCTAAGCCCGTTTCCCCCTTCCTAGAAATCCGCTGCTTCGGGGCCTTCGAACTCTACCAGCAGGGCAAACTGGCCGTGCCCAACATGCTCAAGCGGCGCAAGGCCATGAACCTCCTCCAGATCCTTCTGATTAACGGTGGACGCCGGGTGTCACGGGATGCTCTGGAGGAACTCCTGTGGCCAGAGGCAGACCCCGAGGCCGCCGCCAACCGCTTTTACGTCCTGGCACACACGCTGAGAAGGCTGGTGGAGCCCTCGCATCTAGACCAAAATTGGGTCTTCATTTGCAACGACGGTGACCGCTACTACTTTAACCCAGAGGCTCCATACCGGCTCGACATTCGGGAGTTTCGGGAGTACATCAGCCTGGGTGAGCGCCAGGAACGACAGGGAGACCCTTCAGCGGCTATCGATGCCTACGAGTCGGCTGTGGACCTCTACCGTGGCGACCTTCTCGAGGACGAGTCCTACGCAGAGTGGTGCTGCGAGGAGCGAGAGGTCCTCAAGGAGATGTTTCTAGCCACGTTAAGAAGACTCGCTGGCCTCCACATGGAGGAAAGCGCCCCGGAGAAAAGTGTTCAAGCATACCGGCGAGCCTTAAATATTGATCCCCTGAGGGAAGAGAACCACCAAGGGCTTATGCGAGCCCTCTGGGCAACCGGCCGGCGCGACGAGGCGCTGCGGCAATACCAGATATGCCGTGAGGTTCTATTCCGGGAATTGGACGTTGGTCCGCTGCCTGAAACCGAAGAACTCAGCTTCTTCATCCGGGAGTTCGGCGAACGCTGAGGCACTTCCCGGTCCGCGCCCAATGATGCACCCGCTGCCTCGCGGGTGCATTTTTTTTGCCCCTGATATAAGCCTCAAGTAAGTCTGACAAAGTATTCGGCACCTTAGTGCGGGTTAAACGAGTGCTCAGTATTTCCTACGATGTATTTCCGCGCACCGCGCGTCTGTGAGGGATCATGGGAGTGAATCAGGCGCAAGCTGGAAAGCTCCGACAAGCCTGGCAACCGCTCCTGCTGAGCCTTGCGGTGGTCTGGGCCGCCGCCAGCGGCTGTGGATCGGAGGGATCTCCGTTACCAAACGAAGGAGCTGGTGAGAGCCAGTACCTGTCACCCACACCCCTTGACGTCGGGTTGCCCGATGGGACAACCGTCCCAAGAGATGCCTCCCTCCAATACGATGATAAGCCCCGGATGGACCTCTGGCGTTATTCCAAGCAAGCGGACCGGATGGCCCTTCTAGGGAACTGGGAGGAGGCCGTCAGCGCTTACAGCCAGGCCATCGCCGTCGAGCCGTCCGACTCGGCAGCCTACGTGGGCCGAGCCAAGGCCCACTACATGCTCGGTGAGCACGAGAAAGCCGTGAAGGACTACACCAATGCCATAGAGATTCGAGAAACGCCTCGCCTATACATGAAAAGAGGTCATGTTCTCCTACAGCTAAGCCGGTTTGCCCAAGCGGACCAGGACTACCACCGGGCCATCTCCCTGGGGTCCTCCTCCTCTACCGCCTACGAGGGAATGGGTGAAGCCCACCGGCTGCAAGGAGAGTTTGATGAGGCCATACGGAACTACACCGTCGCCATCGGGCCGAATGATGATGGCTGGTGGGCAGCCTATTACTTCAGAGGTCTCTCTTATTTCCAGTTGCGGCAGTTTCAACGGGCATTGGAGGACTTCCATCACGTCATCGTCCTCCAGCCGCACAGCGGACATGCTTACTTCGCTCGAGGTGTCACCCGGTGGCTGGGCGGCCAGTGTAGCGCCGCGTTGGACGACTTTCAGGCGTTCGTGGCCCTCTCTGATGATGAGGAAGCGTTTGCCCGAGCCCAGGACTACATCGAGCAGCTTGAGGCGATAGTTCGTTGTGAGCCGCGGCTGTACGCCCCGATACTACTCTCATCCCAAGGCATGGCTTGGCTTCGAGTGCCCTGGGAATAGAGAGAGTCTGCTGCCACCACTGGCAAGCCCAAGGAAAGCGCCTCCCAGCAAGGAATCCGCACCAGAAGTCGCTCTTGTCCAGCAGAATTGCGGGCAGAAATCTTGGCAGTTATATTTAAGCGGGGTTTAAGGGCTGAGTGTGAGAAATGCATCACAAAGTGCGGCCCGGCGTTGAAAGGCTGCGGCGACCCGGGCCATGAAGCGCCGTTTATTAACTCATGGGCTGGATCAGGGAAAAACAAAACTCGTGGCCGCCGCGCGTGAGCCAGATGGAAGGATCCGGTGCGGAAAAAGTATCACAAAGTGGGCCCAGGCGCAGCAAAGAAGCGGGGTCCCGGGGTTTCGGAGTGTCCTTTGTTTTGACGGTCTGGCTTGAATCACAAGAGGTCGAAGCAGACCCGGTGTGGAGCTGGAGAGTGACCCACGTGCAGACCGGTAAGTTGGCTTACACTAGGCGGCTCGATGACGTTCTTGCGTTCATCAACAGCCAGTCAGGGCTTGCGGCGCCCAAATAAGCCGGGGCGTCTCCCAAATGCAACTATCCAGGGGAACTAACGAGGCGCGCTTGTGAAAAAAGGCACTAAAAACGGCTCCAAAGATAACCTAATCGGGGTTGGATGATGTTCGTCAAACGGACGTGGAAGCTCTTTTTAGCACTGTCGCTGGCGGCCCTGCTGCTGCTGCTGGGGACGGGGACTGTCTGGGCCCAGGGGCCGGCACCTACCGGAGAATACCGGGAGCTTGCGGGCGTCGGCAGCCGGCTGGCCGTGTGGATGGCGGCCCAGCTCCACTTGAATTTCGCCGCTTTCGTGCTGGCGGTGCCCATGTTCGCCCTGGTCATCGAGTTCATGGGCTGGCGCCGCAAGGAAAAGCGTTTCGACCGCTTGGCGCACGAGATGGCCCGGTTGCTGCCCCCGGCCTTTTCCATCACGGCGATACTGGGTGCCATGATGGCTATCCTGCTCTTTACCCTGTACCCGCGCTTCATGGGTTACCTTACGGACATTATGGGGCCCACCATGTGGGTTTACCCGTTGTTTTTCCTCGCCGAGACCTTTTCCCTCTATTTCTACTACTACTCTTGGAACCAGCTTCAAGGCAACAAGAAATGGATCCACCTGCTGTTGGGGCTGGCCCTGAACATCTTTGGCACCGCCATCTTGTTCACCGCCGACTCCTGGGCCACCTTTATGATGACCCCCGGCGGCGTGGACGAGGTAGGCAACCTGACCAGCCTGTATAACGCCGTGTGGAACCCGGGCTGGATGCCCCTCAATATCCACCGGCTGGTGGCCAACATCACCCTCGGCGCCCTGTTGGCAGGGGCCTACGCCGCCTACCGGTTCATTGCCGCGGAACGGGAAGAGGACCGGGCTTTCTACGACTGGATGGGGTACACCGGCAACCTCATTGCCCTGTTCACCATGCTTTTCCTGCCTTTTGTAGGCTACTATTTCGGTTTCGAGCTGTTTTCCTACTCTGCCACCTACGGTGTGACCCTCATGGGAGGGGTTCTCTCCTGGCTGTTCATAATCCAGGCCATCGTCATCGCCGTCCTCTTCATCGGCGCGGCCTACTACGCCTGGCTGGGCCTCATCCGCATCCCCGGCTCTGAGGCCCAGCGGAAGTGGACCCCCGTCTTCAACGTCGTCCTTATCGTCGGGTTCATGGTGTGGGCGACCCCCCACACCATGGCGGCCTCCATTGAGGAGTCCACCGGCGGTTTCCACCCCATCCTGGGGGCGTTGGGGGTTATGGCCCCCAAGATGATCGCCGTCACCCTGATCCTGGTGGTCCTCTACGCCAGCTACCTCCTCTACCGCCGGGCCGGGCGGGTTCTGACCGTTCCGTGGAGCCGCACCGGGAACATCATCCAGTGGGGCGCTCTGGGCTTGACCGCAGTGGCTATCACGGTACTGGGGGTGGTCGGCTACTTTTCCTCGGCAGAAACGCGGATCGACACGTCTGTGTTGCAGATCGTGGTCCTCATGATCGGCATCGCCTTCACCTTTACCTTGGACGTGTTCCTGTTGCGGGGGTCGCAGACGGTGGCCGCGGTGCGATGGGGCAGCATGCCCCAGCGGGGCCAGTACGTGCTCATAGCCCTGGCTTTCGTCATCGTCTGGCTCATGGGGCTCATGGGCTACGCGAGGAGTGGCGTCCGCCTCAACTGGCACGTCTTCGGCATCATGGAAGACACCTCCGCCGGGGCTGGTCTTCCGTCTCTCGGCGAGGCCGCCATCGTCATAACGTTGATTACCCTGATCTTCTTCGCCCTGCTGGCCGTCTCCTTCGCCATCTCCGGCATGATGGGAAGGGACCCGGTGGTTGAAGCAGAGGCCGAGGCAAGCAGAGGGCAGCGGTTGCAGGCTGCGGGGGAGCGGGCATGACGCGAGTTCGGCAGTACGCGGTGGCCACCGCCCCGGCCCTGATTATCCTTGGGTTCTTCGTCTGGTTCGCCAACTGGATACCTCAGACGGAATGGGACCCCCCTGAGAAACAGGACATCGGCGCGAGCATGACCCCGGCCCAGTTGGCGGATGTCGGCCAGACCATCGCGCTCCAGCGGGGTTGCTTGGCCTGCCACACGATCGAGCCCGGGTCTGGGGTTCAAGGGGGAGGCCGGGGGCCAAACTGGGCCGGCCTGGCCACCCGAAGGGCCCAGGGCGTAGATGGAGGACCCGGCGACCTGGTCGAATACCTGGCCCAGGCCCTCTACGAGCCGGGCGCCTACCTGGTGGAAGGGTATGCCGACATAATGCCGGCGGCCACGAGCGCCCCGGCAAAACTTACCTACGAAGAGATCGTGGCGGTCGTCAACTACCTGCAGTCTCTGGGAGGAACGCCCTCGGCGAAATTAGGCGACATCCCCAGGCCATCAGGGGATACGGCGGGTGGAGTGGCCGCCACCGGCGGCGCATCGCCAGTTGAAGCGTCGGTCAAAGACCCCGTGGCTATCTTTACCGCGTTCAACTGCGGGAATTGCCACAGCCTGGATCCTGGCGTGGTGCTGGTGGGACCGGCCCTGGACGCGGCTAGCCTCAAGGACACAGCGTCGGGCCGAGGGGTGAGCCCCAGGGCCTACGTAATAGAGTCCATCGTGAACCCCGGCGCCTTCGAAAAAGAGGGAACCCTCTCCGGCGTCATGCCCCCGACCTTCGGTGACCAGATGACCGCCGGACAACTTGAAGCCCTGCTCGATTATCTTCTTTCCTCTGGAGGTGGACAATGAGGCCCGGCCTTCCATCCTGGGCCCGCAACGTGCCCCTGCCCGTAGGCGCTTTCCTGGTCCTGGCCGGGATGTTCGTCCTGCTGAAGCTCGTCCGGCCCGTGTTCCCAGGCAGCATTATCTTGTTGTACATGGGGTTTGTGATTGCCGGCGTCATCATCCATGTTACCCTGGATGATGGCCGGATGCAGCGGTTCCGGGACTTTTTCGTTGGAACCGCGAATGACACCGCAACACACCGGGCACAACGCTGGATCCTGCTTCTGGTGGTTCCGCTGGTCTTGGGTTGGGGAGTCTATGGCGCCATGCGTCCCAGCTACTCTCCGCCCGTGGAGATCTTCCAGCGGCACCCCACCGCGGGTGAAGAAATCCTGAGCCGCATTGAGGTGCCGGAATGGGCGGCGGAGCCGGCCAACTGGAGCCCAGCGGCCGTTGAGGAAGGAAAACTCCTTTACGGGGGCAACTGCGCCATATGCCACGGGGAAAGACTGGATGGCAAAGGCCCGGCCGCCGAGGGCTTTCGCTATCCCATTCGCCCCGCCAGCTTCCAAGACCCGGGCACCATTGCCCAGCTTACGCTTCCCTACGTTTATTGGAGGCTGACCACCGGCGGCATCCAGAACCAGTTCAATAGCGCCATGCCCCGTTGGGTGGCCTCAGACCAAGAACCCGACGCCTCCACACTTCACTCCAATGACCTGTCATCGGACGAGGCGTGGAAGGTCATCGTGTACCTGTATGACGAAACGGGCCACACGCCCAGGTAAAAACACAGCCAGTAACAGCGATCCAGTTCTAGAGGTGTAGGTTTGGCGGACAGTAGGATAAGCCGAAGAAAGTTTCTCACAGGGGCCGGCGCCCTTGCTGGGGGCGTGGCGGCGGCGGGTGTGCTTCGGGGTCTAGATGCGGAGCCGGTCTTCGCGGGGCGCAACCTCAGGCCGGTCGCCCAAATCGATAACCCGCTGGAGTACTATCCCGACCGGGCCTGGGAGGACGTATACCGCAACCAGTACTCTTACGACCGCTCTTTCACCTATGTCTGCTCTCCCAACGATACCCATGCGTGCCGAATCCAGGCCTTCGTCCGCAACGGCGTGGTGACCCGGGTGGAGCAACCTTACGAGCACCAGAACTACAAGGACCTGTACGGCAACCAGGCAACGCAAGCCTGGAATCCACGTATGTGCTTGAAAGGCTACACTTTCCATCGGCGGGTATACGGGCCATACCGGTTGCGGTATCCCATGGTCCGCAAGGGATGGAAGCAGTGGGCCGACGAAGGATTCCTCTCTCTCTCCGACGACCCGAGCCGGCGCACCAAGTACAAATTCGACTCCAGAGGCAGCGACGAGTTCGTTCGGCTTTCTTGGGACGAAATCAGCACGTACCTGGCCAAGGGACTCATGGCCATCGCCGAGACCTACAGCGGCGATGAGGGGCGGCGGCGCCTGATCGACCAAGACGGCTACGAACCCGAGTTGCTGGAGCACTGGGGAGGAGCGGGCACCCGGACCATGAAGTTCCGGGGCGGCATGGGCCTGCTGGGCGTCATCGGAAAGTACGGGCTCTACCGCATAAGCAACATGATGGCCCTTCTGGATAGCCGCATCCGTGGAGTGGGCCCCGATGAGGCCCTGGGCAGCCGGAACTGGTCCAACTACACCTGGCACGGCGACCAGGCGCCCGGCCATCCCTTCGTCCACGGCCTTCAGACCTCGGACATCGATATGAACGACGTTCGCTCCTCCAAGCTCACCATCCAGGTGGGCAAGAACCTGATCGAGAACAAAATGCCCGAGGCCCACTGGCTCACCGAGATCATGGAGCGGGGCGGGCGCCTCGTGGTCATCGCCCCCGAGTACAACCCCGCCGCCAGCAAGGCCGACTACTGGATGTCGGTGCGTCCCGGCCTGTCCGACACCAGCATCTTTCTGGGCATCACCAAGTCCCTCATGGACAAAGGTTGGTACGACGAGCCCTTCGTCAAGCAGTACACCGATTTCCCGCTGCTGGTGCGCACCGATACCCTCCAGCGGCTCAAGGGCAAGGACATCTTCCCGGGGTATAGCAACCAAGACCTCACGAAGGGCCCCAGCTCCACCATCCAGGGGATAACATCGGAGCAGCGGGAGATCATCGGCGACCCGGTGGTATGGGACTTTAACAGTAACGGGTTCAGGGCGATCACCCGGGACGACGTTGGCGACACGCTGACGGACAAGGGCATCGATCCGGCGCTGGAGTGGACTGGCAAGGCAACGCTGGTAGACGGATCCGAGGTGGAGGTGATGACCCTCTGGGAGATGTACAAGGTTCACCTCCGGGACTATGACATGGACACTGTGCACGAGATTTGCGGGGTGTCCAAAGAGATGTTGGAGCGGTTGACCAAGGACATCGCCCGGCGGTTCTGGGACCCCGACTTCATGGGCAAGCCCAGGGAGGCCTATCCCATCTCCATCCACTACGGGGAAGGCATCAACCACTACTTTCACGCTACCCTGCACAACCGGGCCACCTACCTGCCTTTGATGCTGGTAGGTAGCATCGGGATAGCGGGCAGCGGCGCCCACACCTGGGCTGGGAACTACAAGGCCGCCAACTTTCAGGGTTCGGAGTGGTCGGGCCCCGGCTTCAAGGGCTGGGTGGCGGAAGACCCCTTCAATCCCCTCTTGGACTCGAACCAGCCGATGACCAAGGAGTATGTCCACGGCTACGCCCGGGGCGAGGAAGTCGGCTATTGGGCCCACCGGGACAAGGCGCTGATTGTGGACACCCCGAAGTTCGGCCGCAAGGTTTTCACCGGAACGACCCACCTGCCCACGCCAACCAAGGTCATTTGGACCACTAACGTGAACCTCATCAACAACGCCAAGTGGGCCTACGAACTCATCAAGAACGTCAACCCCAAGGTTGACATGATTGTCACTCAAGACATCGAGATGACCGCCACGTGCGAGTACGCCGACTTCATCTTGCCCGCCAACTGTTGGATGGAGTTCCAGAGCCTGGAGATCACCAACTCGTGCTCCAACCCCTTCTTACAGATTTGGGGGAAGGACGGAATCAAGCCACTATTCGACAGCAAGGATGACCTGCAAATCTATCCCGGCGTGGCGGAGAAGCTGACCGAACTCACCGGCGACCCCCGGTTCCAGGATTACTGGACCTTCGCCCGGCAGGGGCGCGAGGACGTTTACATCGACCGGCTGCTGGACACCTCAACCACCAGCCATGGCTACACCACCAAGGACGTCCTGGACGGGAAATACGGGGTGCGCGGCGGCGCGCTGATGCTCTTCAGGAGCTACCCGAGGATCGCCTTCTGGGAGCAGGTGCACGAAAGCGTCCCCTTCCTGACCGATACCGGCAGGCTGAACGCCTACTGCGACATCCCTGAGGCCATCGAGTATGGCGAAAACTTCGTCGTTCACCGGGAGGCCCCGGAGGCCACGCCTTACCTGCCCAACGTCATCGTGTCCTCCAACCCCTTCATTCGCCCGGAAAACAACGGCATCACCCCGGCTATGCTGCTGGAGAAGGTTCAGGACGCGGACCTCCGGACGGTGGCCAACAACAAGCTGACCTGGGCTGAGGTGAAGAACACAGAGAACCCCCTCTGGGGCCTGGGCTACCGTTTCCTCTGCACCACCCCCAAGTCTCGCCACACCGTTCACTCCCAGTGGACGGTCACCGACTGGAACTTCATCTGGAGCAACAACTTCGGCGACCCCTACCGCGTTGACAAGCGGAGCCCGGGGGTGGGTGAGTGGCAAATCCACATGAACCCCCAGGCAGCCCGGGACCTGGACATCGCGGACGGCGACTACGTGCACGTGGACGCCAACCCCGCCGACCGGCCCTATGTTGGTTGGCAGCAGGACGACTACTTCTACAAGGTCTCCCGGCTGAAGATTCGGGTCAAGTATAACCCTGCTTATCCCTACAACTTCACAATGATGAAGCACGCTTCGTTCATCGCCACCGAGAGGAGCGTGCTGGCCCACGAGAGCCGCGCGGATGGACGCGCCTTGTCGGCCGACACCGGGTATCAGTCCAGTTTCCGCTACGGCTCCCAGCAGAGCATCACCCGTAGCTGGCTCATGCCCATGCACCAGACGGACAACCTCTTTCACAAGGCCAAGGCACTCATGTCCTTCATCTTCGGGTTTGAAGCGGACAACCACGGCATCAACACGGTGCCCAAGGAGACCCTGATAAAGATTGAGAAGGCCGAAGCAGGGGGGATGGACGGCGTAGGCGTCTGGACGCCGGCGACCACAGGCTACTCACCCGCCAACGAGAGCAGCTTCATGGCCAGGTACATAAAGGGCGACGTCACCAGGGTGAGGAGCTAACCGTGAAAGCCTTCGAACCCCAAGACCCGATGGAGTTGGTGGGGATAGCCCTGCCCCAAGGGGACGCGGACTACATGGCGGAGTGCGTGGTGGAGGAGTATCTGCTCTTGGGGTGGAACGACGGACAATTGATGTCCATTTTCACAAACCCATTCTTCCAGGCAACTCATCGCATCTACCACGAAAGGGGCGAGGAGTACGTTCAATCGGTAATTCAGCGGGTCCGGGATAAATGGAGCCGCGGCTGGATCAAGAGAGGAGAGCCCAATGCCTGACGTGTACAACTGGCAGCTTGGCCGGCAGATGCACTACCCCTATCAGGAGAAGCATCCCAGTTGGCAGTTCGCCTTCGTTTTCAACACCAACCGCTGCATCGCTTGACAGACCTGCACGATGGCCTGTAAGGCCACCTGGACCTTTTCCAAGGGTCAAGAGTACATGTGGTGGAACAACGTGGAGACCAAGCCCTACGGAGGCTACCCCCAGTTTTGGGATGCCAGGCTTCTGGGTATGCTGGACCAGGCTCACCAGGATGCGGGCCGCGAGGCCATCTGGGACCCTTCGCAGCGGGATGGCGATCAGCGGCCTTATGGCGCCTACGAAGGTATGACCATCTTCGAGGCAGCGAGACACTCGGAACAGCGGGAGGAGGTCGCCCTGGGTTACGAACCCACCGATGAGCAGTGGCGGTCTCCCAACATCTACGAGGATACAGCCACCGGCTCCCGGGACCAGCGGGACCTGCTAAACCTGATGCCCGCGGCCCTTCCCGAGCACGAGACGTGGTTCTTCTACCTCCAGCGCCTGTGCAACCACTGCACCTACCCGGCGTGCCTGGCCGCTTGCCCCCGGCAGGCCATCTACAAACGCCAAGAAGACGGAATCGTGCTCATCGACCAGGAGAGGTGCCGGGGTTACCGAAAGTGCGTCATGCAGTGCCCCTACAAGAAACCCATGTTCCGGGACACCACGAGAGTTACGGAGAAGTGCATCGCCTGCTACCCCCGCATCGAGGGGAAGGACCCCATCTCCGAGGGGGAGCCCATGGAGACCCGCTGCATGGCGGCTTGCGTGGGGAAGATACGCCTCCAAGGGCTGGTCGAGGTCAAAGAGGACGGGAGCTGGGTCGAAGACCGGGACAACCCTCTGTACTACCTCATCAAAACGGAGAAGATCGCCCTGCCCCTCTACCCTCAGTTCGGCACCGAGCCCAACGGGTACTACATACCGCCCCGGTGGGCGCCCAGAGCCTACCTCCGGCAGATGTTCGGCCCCGGCGTGGACGAGGCCCTCGAGAAATACTCCGCTCCCTCCAGGGAGTTGCTGGCCGTGCTGCAATTATTTCGGGCTTCTCAGACGATTGCCTTCAGGTATGAGATCATCGAGGGTGAGAAGGTCTTTGAAACCACCATCAACGGCAAGAAGTGGGAGATGTTCAACGACACGGTGGTGGGGTACAGCAAGAGCGGCAAAGAGATAGCCCGGGTGTCGGTAGAGGAGCCAACATATATCCGCCCCGGCAAACACTACAACGCGATCTAGGGGGTTGTTGGCCATGTGTGAAACCTGTGGCTGTAAACCGATGGCCCGGAGCAGGGCCTACGAGTTCATTTCTGCCGCATTCTCTTACCCAGACCCGGACCTGGTAGAGTTCTTGCAGAGCCGCCTGCCGGATTTGGAGAACCGCTTTTTGGTCTTGGCGGACCGGCCCAACCTCGGGGCGTTGCGGGCCTTGAGGCCCGCAATCATGTCCTACTCTCCCGGCGAACTTGAGTCCGAATACGTCAGGACCTTTGGGCATACTATTTCCAAAGAGTTTCCTCCTTACGAGGCCGAGTATGGGCAGTCTCACATTTTCCAGAAATCTCAGAACCTGGCCGACATTGCTGGGTTCTACCGGGCTTTTGGCCAGGAGTTGGCCCCGGATTTCAATGACCGCCTGGACCATATCGGCGTCGAGTTGGAGTTCATGCACGTTCTGTGCCTCAAGGAAGCCTACGCTCTCGCCAAAGGGCACCCGGAAGAGCAGTTGGCCGTGTGTAGAGAAGCCCAGGCCAAGTTCCTGGGGGAGCACCTGGGCCAGTGGGCGTTTGGGTTCGTCCAGAAGCTAGAGACGGGGACTGGGAGTACCTTGTACGGGCTGATTGGCCAGCTGCTGATGGCGTTTCTGACCTTCGAGATGCGAACGTTTGGGCTTGAGCCCGGCGAAGTGGGCGACCCGGTCATCGTGGAGCCATCCGAAGAAGGAATGCCGGATTGCGAGGCCTGCCCACTCGTTGTCCCCGCCGCGGAAAGGGGGTAGAGGTCCATGAACGCCGGAAAATCTCTGATCAGTCGAAGATCCATGTTGCTCGCGTCTTCCGCCGCCGCCGTTGGCTGGCTAGTCTGGCCTTTCACCAGGAGCGTGTCGGCTCAGAAGGCAAGCCTCATCGCCAAGCAGGTAGACCGTGTCCCCGACGATCCCGAGGCCAGCCTGTGGCAAAAGGCGGATTCCCTGGAAGTGCCAATGGCGCCCCAGGCGGTAGTAAAACCGCGCACCTACGAAACCGGGGTGGGAATCGTGACGGCCCGTGCGCTCTACGACGATAACAGGCTTGCATTCTTGCTGGAATGGGACGACGCCGGTGAAGACGTGAGCATTGGCGGTGTGGGCTCTTTCCGGGATGCCGTTGCCGTCCAGTTTCCCTCCGAGTCGACCAAGGGCATTCCGTATTTCGGAATGGGGGAGTTGAACAACCCGGTCACCATCTACCACTGGAAAGCGGACTGGCAGTTCGCCAGTGACTACGACACAAACGACGAGTTCCCCAACATAGCCGTGGACTGGTACCCATTCACGGGGCGGGGCCCGGGTGAGATTGCCGAGGCGTCCGACTACGGGAAAGAAGAGGCCAATAAGGTATTTCATACCTCCTGGTGGGCGGGCAGTTCCCTCGCCAACCCCGATTTGCAGGCCAAAACGCCCGTGGAGAAGCTCACGGCCGAAGGGTTCGGCACCATCAGCTCTGTGAACGTGGGGAAGCAGGACGGCTCCGGCAAGGGAGTGAGGAAAGAAGGCGGCTGGAAGACCGTGATCTCCATTCCCCGGGCCCAGGAGCGATTCTCCTTTGAGCGCGGCGATACCATGCCGCTGGCCTTCGCGGCTTGGGATGGAAGCAGCAAGGAGCGGGGGGGAGAGAAAGCCATTTCCACCTGGTATTTCTTGAGCCTGGAGAAGGCTGTGGGGCCTTTCGCCTACATTAGCCCCCTTCTGGTGGTCGCTGGAGTGGCTATCGTCCAGGTCCTGGGGCTGAGGCTGCTACGGAGAAAGGAGAAGCAAGACGGCGAAACGAACCGCTAGACGACGGGGTAAAATGGTTATGGCTTGCTACAGGCGGTGCCGAGGATCATCTTACCGGGTGCTGGTAGTGGACGACCACCCGAAAGCCCGTGAGATGCTTGCCACGATGATCCTCTCTTACGATGACAAGCTTGATATACAGTCGATATATGAGGCGGCCAGCGGGGAAGACGCTACCCAACTTGCGCGTGACTACCAACCCCACGTCGTTTTGATGGACATCAGGATGCCGGGCATCGACGGCTTTGAAGCTGCCAGGATAATCAAGGAAGAATGCCCATCAGCCGCGATCCTGATGATGACGGCGGTGGAGGAGCCAGGGCAACGGCAGGTGGCCGCCGATCTGGGAGCCGCCGGCTTCATCACCAAGGACCGGGTGGGCACGGAACTTGTGCCGATGTTATCGTCGCTGCTCGGCCAGCCGGCGACGGAAAGGTAGCGTCAAGGTGTATCAGCGGATTCTGGTTCCTCTGGACAACTCGCCCTTCAGCGAGGGCTGCTCCACGGCCGCCGTGTCGCTTGCCCAAGCCTTCGGGGGAGAGTTGGTGGGGAGCCACGTGTACGCCGCTCGGATGCACGAGCGGCGGTTCCGTCAGATGGAGACGACCCTCCCTGAAGAGTACCTGGTGGACGAAGAGCTGGAGCGCCAACGGGCCATCCACGATTCACTGATCGCCCTGGGCCTTCAGCTCATCTCCGAGAGTTACCTGGATGCCCTGGAGAAACGCTGCCGGGAGGCGGAAGTCCCCTTCAGCCGGAAGACTTTCGAGGGGAAGAACTGGGAGTGCCTGGTAGAAGACATCACCAGCTCGAACTACGACCTGGTGGTATTGGGGGCCCGGGGGCATGGGACCAGCCGGCCGGACACCGTCGGAAGCGTGGCCCAGCGGGTGCTCCGGGGGACCCGCACCGACACCCTGGTGATCAAAGAGCCGGAGGTTTTCGCCGACGGAGTCGGCAGGCCCATTGTCGTGGCCATGGACGGAAGCCAGGAGGCCTTCGGCGCCCTGCAAGCGGCCTTGGCGTTGGGGAAAGCCTACGGGCGTCCGGTGGAGACGGTGGCGGCCTTCGACCCCTATTTTCACTACGCGGTCTTTCACAGCATGGTGGAGGTGCTCTCCGAAGAGGCGGCGCGTCTGTTTCGCTTCAAGGAGCAGGAGCAGCTCCATGAAGAGATCATCGACACCGGGCTGGCGCGGCTTTACCAGACCTACCTGGAAGTCGCCCAGAGCGTGGCCGAGGCCCAAGGTGTGAGTATGAAAACCACACTGCTAACGGGCCGGGCCGCCGATGAAGTGCTGGCCTATGCCGAGAAGGTCAAACCCTGGCTCTTGCTGATGGGACGCATCGGCTCCCACAGCAGCCCGGAAGTGGACATCGGGAGCGTGACCGAGCATCTCCTGCGCTTCGCCCCCTGCAACCTCCTGGTGGCGAGCCAGCGGTACAGCCCGCCTCTGGAGATGTGGAGTTCGTCCACGCTGCGGTGGACCGGCGAGGCAGAGACTGCCATGGGCCACGTTCCCGAGAAGTACCGGGGCGCGTTGCGAATGCTGGTGCAGCGGCTGGCCCGGGAGCAGGGGCATAGCGTTGTGTCCGCATCCCTTGTCGGGGAGGCCGTGGCGGCCATGCGGCCGGGTCGGCGTGAGAAATCAGGCCGTGAGAAATCAAACGTGGAAGAGGCTGCCCTCTCCGTGGCGGTAGAAGCGCTTCGCAAAGAGGCCGGAACGGTCTACCTGTGCCGCCAGTGCGGCCACGCAGCCCGGAAGAACCGGCCCGTAATCTGCCCAGTATGCCAGGGGGAGGGCGAGACTTTCCTCGTGGTGGAGCCAGACACCCTGGAGGCCGCAGCCCGGCAACAGGGTGGCAGCCAGGCCCAAGCGACCTTTGACGGAGGGTCTCTGCGGTGGGCGCGAGCCGCCCTGGAGCAGCTCCGGCGTATTCCGGACGACCGGCGGCGAAGCCGCGCCCGGCTTCGGATCGAGAAGGCAGCGCGCCTGGAGGCTGTGCCCGTCATAACGCTGGAGTTCGCCCTGCGCCATCTGCCGGAAGCAATTGATCACTGGAATTGATTCGACCGCCCAGGCCGGCCTGAACCCTCCCGCTGACGGGACGGAAGAGCGTTGCGCCATGGTAGGCGCCCCCTTGGTGGTGGGGGTGAACCACTTCTCGGCGCCCATTGAGCTGCGGGAACGCCTGGCCCTCTGCGAGGACCGGGTCAATGGCGTCCTGGGCTCCCTGCGAGATAGCTGCCAGGCCGCCCTCCTGTCCACCTGCAACCGGATGGAACTCTACGCGGTTTCCTCCGGAAAGGTTACCCTCCACGGCCTCCGGAGATTCTTCGGCTCCTGGGGCGGCATCTCTCCCGCTGATCTTTCACCGTACGTCTACGCTTACGCCGGACCGGAGGCGGTGCGGCATCTCTTCCGAGTGGCGGCGGGACTCGACTCCATGGTGGTTGGCGAGTCTCAGATTCTGGGCCAGGTCGCCGACGCTTCGAGGATGGCGGAGGCGGCCGGGAGCAAAGGAAAGGAGCTGGACCAGCTGTTTACCGACGCCATCAGGGTCGGACGCCGGGTCCGGGCCAAGACCGCGATCGCACGACACGGCGCCTCGATACCGGGCGTCGCCGTCGGCTTGGCGAAACAGGTCCTGGGGTCTCTGAAAGGCCGCCGGGTACTGATAGTCGGAGCGGGCAAAGCGGGAATGTTGAGCGCCCGGGCCCTCCTCGGGTCGGGTGCGGCCGAGGCCTTCGTGAGCAATCGGACGGACCAGCGCTCGCGAGAGCTGGCGGCCGACATCGGGGGTACGGTAATCCCGTTCTCCTCTTTGGGGAATGTACTTACCCAGGTCGACGTCGTCGTGAGCGGCACGGGCGCGACAGAGCCGGTTATCAGCTTCGAGCACATCGCAAGGGCCATGGAGCGCCGGGCGAATGCGCCCCTGCTGTTGGTGGATATCGCGGTGCCCAGAGACATCGAGCCTGCCGTGGCCGGAATTCCCGGAGTGCATCTATATAACATCGACCGGCTCAAGTACTTGGCCCAAAGCAACCTTCACCAGCGACGCTTCGAGGTCGTGAGGGTCGAGGAGATTGTCGAAGAAGCGGTGGGCCAACTCGTGTCGTGGTGGAGGTCTCTCCCCATTCTCCCCACCATCAAAGAGATTCAGCGATCCGCGGAAGAAGTGCGGGAGAAGGAATTGGCCCGCGCCCTTCGCGACCTGTCCCATCTGGGCGCTGAGGATCGGCAAACAGTGGAGATGATGAGCCGGGCCATTGTCAAGAAGCTGTTGCACCACCCCTTTCGCTCGATGAAGGATACGCCGGGGGATGAGGAGTACGTGGCGGTGGTCAGGCGTTTGTTCAATCTAGCGGAGAGGAACGGCGCCGCCGGCCTCTGAGGGACTCTTTTATTCCCGCTCGCGGACCCGTTGGGTAGCGCAGAACCAGCCAGATTTGGGCGGCGGAGCCTCCCCGTCATCGCTGGAAAACAGGGACCGAAACGTGATGACGGTAACGCCGATGTCCTCTGATAAGCTGGCCTGGACACAAGAGGCACTGGCCCGACCGCATCAGATGCTGGACGGCGTAATGCGGCGTTGTAGACCGTCAGCGATAATGGGACACATTGGGGTGTAAGAAAACCCGAGAAAGTGGAAGTGGCGTGAGCTCCTGGAATGAAGGTACATTACTTCCAGAAAGGAGCAAATGTGTCCCAGTCAGAAAACATCAAGGCCAATG
>JASMCQ010000029.1 GCA_030753265.1 Dehalococcoidia bacterium | reverse complement strand
CTATGTGTTCAAGGCCAAGGCCGTAATCTGCTCCGCGGGCGGCGCTGTCAACCTCTGGCGGCCCCACGCCGTGGGCGAGGGGCTCGGCCGAGCCTGGTACACGGTGTTCAACACCGGCTCGGTGTACGCGCTGATGCTCCAGGCCGGCGCGCAGATGAGCCAGATGGAGCACCGGATAGTCCAGACCCGCTTCAAAGACGGCTACGGGCCGGTGGGCATGTACTTCCTGATGTTCCACTCCAAGGCCAGCAACGCCTACGGCGAAGAGTACGAGCAGACCCGCAAGCACGAATTGGAGGGCTGGCAGCCCTACGCCGGCGCCGCGCCCATGCCCACTCCCCTCAGAAACCACCTGATGCTTCGGGACATCCAGGAGGGCAAGGGACCCATCTTCATGCGTACCGCCGCGGCCATGCAGAAGATGATGGAGGGAGCCGACGCCGCCGGAAAACGCGCGGTGGAAAGCGACGCTTGGGAAGACTTCCTGGACATGACCATATCCCAGGCGCTGTTGTGGGCGTCCAACAACATCGACCCCGCCATAACCGACTCCGAGCTGGTGCTGACCGAACCGTACCTCATGGGCTCCCACGCCGGGACCTCCGGCGCTTGGGTCAGCGGGCCGGAGGACGTGGCCCCCTCCGAGTACTTCTGGGGCTACAACCGGATGACCACCGTCAATGGCCTCTTCGCCGCCGGAGACGGGGTGGGCTGCTCCGCTCACAAGTTCTCCTCGGGCTCCTACACCGAGGGCCGGTTGGCGGCCAAGGGGGCGGTCAACTACGTCTACGACCACCCGGGGCCTGCCAGCATCGACGACGGCCGGGTTGATGAGATTGCCCGCGACCTGTGGCGGCCCTTGCTTCATTTCGAGGAGCACCGGCACGAGACGACCCGGGAGGAGATCAACCCCAACTACCTGCTGCCCAATCAGGCTTTGCACCGGCTCCAGAAGATCATGGACGAGTACGGCGGCGGCTGGGGCTCCGGGTACATGACCAACCGGCCGATGCTGGAGCGGGGACTGGAGCACCTGGCCATGCTCCGAGAGGATCTGCCCAACCTGGGCGCCGTCGACCTCCATGGCCTGCTGCGGTGCTGGGAGTTGATCCACCGGCTCTGGTGCGGAGAGACCCACCTGCGTCACCTTCTGTACCGGGAAGAGACCCGCTGGCCCGGCTACTACTACCGGGGGGACTTCCCCGGACTGGACGACGAGAACTGGAAGCTGTTCGCCAACTCGCGCTACAACTCGACCAGCGGGCAGTGGGAGTTCTCGAAGAAGCCCTACATTCCCGTCGTTGAGTAGATGGCGGCGGAGGCCGCGGTCGGACCAGGGCACAAGAATGAGGTCGAACCGGAGGTTGTCCCGATGCAGTCGACGGGACTGTTTCTTGGCGTGAGCGGCAACATGAGGAAGAAAGAAACCGCATTCAACGAACGTATCGCGGAGAAAGAGAAGGAAGGGTGGGAAGTAGTCGACATGCAAGTTACCCGGCCTTCATTCGGATCCCAGCCATGGATTATTTTACGCCTCGCCAGAGAACCAAATTAGGACATTACCTAGCAGTAAGCAAAGTGGCTCATTCAGGCATGGCGTTTCTTGGGAAGATTTCGTTGTGAGCATGCCTTTCGATATTGGTCTGCCCAGAGAACAGACCGGGGTAGGAGTGGCGCGGAGCACCCGCGTTTCCCGAGTTCACGGCTGTGGACGGCATGTTGGATTCGAAGGAATGACCGGTTGACGGCGACTGAAGCCAGGGAAGCAAGCGTCCTGGTGATCGGCAGCGGCATGGCCGGATTAACGGCCGCGGTCGAATCCCTGGAGGCCGGCCACGACGTGTATATCGTGGAGAAGGAGGCCTACCTCGGAGGCCGGGTCGCCGGGTTCCACAAGTACTTTCCCAAGCTGTGTCCCCCTGCCTGCGGTCTCGAAATCAACTTCAGGCGGGTCAAGACTGGGCACCGTCACCTGAAGTTCTTCACCCTGGCCGAGGTGGAAAACGTGTCGGGCCAGGCCGGGAACTTCAACGTCAGCATCAAGCTGAACCCCCGCTTCGTGCTGGCCGACCGGTGCACCGCTTGCGCCGAGTGCGTCCCGGTCTGCCCCGTGGACCGGCCCAACGCCTTCAACTACGGCATGAACAACACCAAGGCCATCTACCTTCCCCACGAGATGGCCCTGCCCATGAAGTACGTCGTGGACCCGGGGACCTGCCTGGGCGACACCTGCAACAAGTGCGTCGAGGTCTGCCCCACCGATGCCATCGATCTGCACATGGCCCCCGATACCCTCAACCTTCAGGTGGGGTCGATCATCGTGGCGACGGGGTGGCGCCCCTATGAAGCTTCGAAGATCGATACCCTGGGCTTCGGCGAATACGACAACGTCATCAACAATGTCATGATGGAGCGGCTGGCAGCTCCCAACGGGCCCACCAGGGGGAAGCTGCTCCGGCCCTCCGATGGCGCGCCGGCCAAACGGGTCGCCTTCGTCCAGTGCGCCGGCTCCCGCGACGTCAACCACCTGCCGTACTGCTCCGCCATCTGCTGCCTCTCTTCCCTGAAAGAGGCGGCCTACGTCCGGGAGCAGTACCCGGACTCCCAGGTGTACATTTTCTACATCGACATTCGCGCTTCCGGCGCCTACGAGGACTTCTTACAGCGAATGGAATCGGACGAGGGAATCCATTTCATCAAAGGCAAGGTGGCCAAGATCGAAGACGGGGCGGAGCCCGGAGACCTGGCGGTGGAGGCGGACGACATGCTGGCGGGAACCAAGGTGCGCGTGAACGTCGACCTGGTGGTCCTGGCCACCGGCATGGTTCCCAACTCGGCCGGCGAGAGGATCCCGGGCCTGGACCTGGAGAACGACGAGTTTGGGTTTGCCCTTGAGTCCCGGAAGACCGGCGTCCATATCGCCGGCGTCGTCCGGAGGCCGATGGACGTGGCCACGACCGTCCGGGATGGCACGGGGGCGGCCTTGAAGGCGGCGCAAAGCTCCGCCCCTGACCTGGCAAGAGTGACGGCGGGGCGATAGCGTTATGACCGGCAGCATTCGGACCTACATTTGTACGGGCTGTGGCATCGGTGAGTGTACCGATGTCCGGAAGCTGGCCGAAATTTCGTCAAACGAATTGGGGGTGGATTCCGAGGTCCACCCCCCTCTCTGTGTCCCCGAGGGCGTGGAGTTCCTGCGAAAAGACATCGAGGCGGCGGGCGCCGGGCGCGCCGTAATCGTCGCCTGTTCGAGCCGGGTCAACTGGGACGTATTCTCCCCCGATTCCCTCGGCGTGGATATGGTGGAAAGGGTCAACATCCGGGAGCAGGTAGCGTGGAGCAAGCCGCCCAGCACCCCGGAGACCCAACTGCTGGCGGAAGATTATCTGCGCATGGGCGTGGTGCGGGCCCAGAAGAGTGAGCCGCCTCAAGGCAAGGCCGAGCCGACGGAGCGGTCCCTGCTGGTGGTGGGCGGCGGCGTCAGCGGCCTAACCGCGGCCCTGGAAGCGGCGGATGCCGGGTCGGACGTGGTTTTGGTGGAGAAAGCAGCAGCGTTGGGCGGTTGGCTGGGCCGGTTCCACAAGATGTTTCCCACGCTTCCACCTTATCGAGACCTGGAGGCGGTGGACGTCCGGGAGAAGGCGAGCCTGGTCCAGGACCATCCCCGGATCAAGGTGCTGACCTCGGCCCAGTTGGAGAGGATCTCCGGCAAGCCCGGCGCCTTCGATGTCGCCATCCTTCAGAACGGCGATGCCGTTCCCCTGTCCATGGGTTCCATCGTACTGGCGACCGGGTGGGAGCCCTATGACGCCTCCGGCGTCGAGTACCTGGGATTTGGCAAATACCCCAACGTGGTCAACAGCTTGGCGATGGAGGAGCAGGCCGGCAACGGCGCCATCACCCGGCCGTCGGACGGCAAGAAGGCCCAGACCGTCGCCTTCATTCAGCGGGTGGGCTCCAAATCCGGGGACCCGTTTTCCTACCGCTCCAGCGTCAGCGACCTGGTGGCCCTGAAACAGGCCGAGTACGTTCGAGAGCTGAACCCGGACGCCGTCTCCTACATCATCTACGACCACATGATCACCCCCGGCCAGGCCGAGTTGTTCTACCGGAAGGTCCAGGAGGAAGACCGCATCCTCTTCACCAAGGGCGACGTGGCCATGGTGTCCGAGGACGCGGAAGGAAATCTGCTGGTCGACCTGGAGAACACCCTTCTCGGCGGCAACGTCCGCCTCCAGGTGGACCTGGTGGTCCTGGCCACGGGGATGGCCCCGGCCACGGCGGGGCAGGAAATCCTGCACTTGGAGTACAAGCAGGGGCCGGACCTGCCGGTCACCAAGCACGGCTTCGCCGGCTCCAACTACATCTGCTTCCCCTACGAGACCCGCCGGACCGGCATCTACGCCGCCGGGTGCGTCCGGGAGCCCATGGACGCCATGGCCAGCGCCGAGGACGCCACCGGCGCGGCGCTGAAGGCCATCCAGAGCATGGAGCTGATATCCCAGGGAGCCGCCGTTCACCCCCGGGTCCGCGACTTGTCCCTCCCGATCACGCGGATGCAGGGGTGCACCAAGTGCGGCAGGTGCAGCGAGGAGTGCCCCTTCGGCGCCATCGAGGTGGACCAGCAAGAGTACCCCCAGCTCAACGCCAGCCGCTGCCGAAGGTGCGGCATCTGCATGGGCGCCTGCCCGGCGAAGGTGATCTCCTTCGAGGACTACAGCGTGGAGCAGCTATCCTCCATGGTCCGGGCCGTTCAGTTTCCGGAGGACGACGCCACTCCCAGGATCATCGCCTTCGCTTGCGAGAACGACGCCTATCCCGCCCTAGACATTGCCGGACTCAACCGCCTGGAGTTCGACGCCAGCGTTAGGATCATCCCCTTGCGGTGCCTGGGCTCGCTGAGTATGGTCCTGGTCACCGACGCCCTTTCCTCGGGAATCGACGGCGTAATGATGCTGGGTTGCAAGACGGGCGACGATTACCAGTGCCACTTCATCCACGGCAGCGAACTGGCCACCAAGCGGATGGAGAACATCCAGGAGACCCTGACCCGGTTGATGCTGGAGCCCGAGCGGGTCAAGATGGTGGAGTTGGAGATTTCGGACTACGACAGGGTCCCCGGTGTCATCAACGAGTTCGCCGAAGAGATGCGGGCCATCGGCCCCAACCCTTACAAGGGGTTCTGACCCGGCTATATCTATGACACAAGCAGTAGTTGCAACCACCTTCACCACGCCCGATTCAGGGGCAACCCGGCGCTTCCTCCAGTTGGGCGCCGAGCACCTGGCCCGGTGCTACCAGTGCGGCACCTGCTCCGTGGTGTGCCCCCTGACACCCGACGACGGCGCTTTCCCCCGTAAGGAGATGGTGTGGGCCCAGTGGGGGCTCAAGGACCGGTTGCTCCGGGACCCCGACGTCTGGCTGTGCCACCAATGCAACGAGTGCTCCACCTACTGCCCCCGCGACGCCAAGCCCGGCGACCTGATGGCCGCCGTGCGGGCCTACCAGATCGAAAGCTTCGCCGCACCCAAGATATTGGGCCGGGCGACCGGCCGTCCCAGTTTCCTGCCCCTGGCCTTCATACCGCCCGTGCTGCTGACCTTCTTCATGGTCCTCTTCGCCGTGATCATCCCCGAGGGCGGCCTGGTTTACCCCGAGGGCGACGTCTTTTTCGAGAAGTTTATCGGCACCATCTACATAGATATGTTCTCCGCGATCGCCGTGGGGTTCGCGACGCTGGTGGCGTGGATCGGCGGGCGGAGGTTCTGGAAAGCTATCTCCGAGTCTGAAACCGGCTCCCCACAGGTGCTGGAAGGCTTCGTCAAGAGCCTGATGCTCACCCTGGTGGACATCGCCTCTCACCGCTATTTCAAGCTGTGCAAGGTGAACAAGGCCCGGGGCCACGCCCACATGAGCATCTTGTATGGCTTTCTTTTCCTGTTCACCGCCTCCGCATTGGCCTTTGTCTACACCGTCATCCTGAACCGGGAACTCTCTCTCCCCATTTGGGACCCGGCCAAGATCATCGGCAACCTCGGGGGCATCGGGCTTCTCCTGGGCCTTACCGTGGTCTCGATGAGGAGGCTGTTCCGGCGGGACGCGGCCGGCCGATCGATGTACTTCGATTGGTACTTCATCGGGCTCCTCTACGTGCTGACCATCTCCGGGTTCGCGTTGGAGATAGTCCGGTACGCCGAACTCGGAGACGTGGCCTACTCCCTCTATATGGGGCACCTGGTCTTCTACTTCATGCTGTTCACCTACCTGCCTTTCACCAAGTTCGCCCACGTCATCTACCGCACGCTGGCGTTGACCCACGCGCGGCAAAGCGGCCGCCTGCCGGCGTCACGCCGCCCGGCGCAGGCTGAAGTTCTTTAGGAAGGGTTCCCCGGCATACTGGCTTGTAGACAGGATTGAATCGGCGACATTGCGCGACACCCTCTCCCAATGATCGTCAATCCGGCGAAGGCCGGAATCCAGGAAGCGCCAGCGGGGTCCCGGCCTTCGCCGAAATGGCGCATCGGATATCAAGCCATTCGCGAGACACTAGACTAGCGCGGGTCCTCCCAAATCTGACGAGGAGGAACACCCTCGTGCCTCACCATCGTCGTTCCGGCGGAAGCCGGAACCCAGGGCGGCAACCTTGCGTCTACCTCCTGGCCAGCAGGCGAAACGGTACGCTGTACGTGGGCGTCACCTCCAATCTCGTCCAACGCGTCTGGCAACACAAAGGGGACCTGGCCCAAGGGTTCACTCGGCGATACGGCGTGCACGCGCTAGTGTGGTACGAAGCGCACGTTACGATGGAGAGCGCCATCGTACGAGAGAAGAGGATCAAGGATTGGAAGCGGTCTTGGAAGATCGCGCTAATTGAGGAGTCGAATCCCCGATGGCGCGATTTGTATGAGGAGCTTGGTTAGCTGGATTCCGGCCTTCGCCGGAATGACGAGGAGAGGGGTGCCGGAATGACGCGGCGGGGCACCGAGATGATGTCCACGGGTGCCCGGACAACGTAAGGGGTGCCGGAATAACATGAGGGCTTGCGTCGGCGCAACGAGGAGGAACACCCCCTGTATCACCATTGTCGTTCCGGCGAAGGCCGGAATCCAGGAAGACACGGTGCGGCTACCTTCGCTCCGGCAGGACATTGCCGAAACCTTCCCGCCCATTGTTGTATCGGCAGGTGCCGGTTGCGGCTGGAAACCCGGTGGCGTAAGATAGTTCGGGCAGCCATGCTGGCTGTCATTGAACCGCGAGCGAGTTGGTGATGGCCCAAATCAAGGAACTCAACCTTATTTCCATGTCGGGACAGGGTTCAGTCCAGGCGGGCGAGGCCCTGGCCAAGATCTACGCCCAGCAGGGCTGGTTCGTCTCGGTGAACGTCTACCCCGGCACCCGGGCCCGCAGCGCCCCGGTCATCAACTACGTCAAATTCTCCGACACCACCGTCCTGGCGAGTTGCGCCAACTACCACCCGGAGCAGGTCGTCGTTTTCCAAGAGGAGCTGTTGCTGACGGCCCGGGAGAATACCCACGAGCTGATCGCCGACGCCGTGGGGCGCATGAAGCGAGGGGTGCTGCTGGTGAACACACCCAAGGCCCCTGAGGAGTTGGACCTCCCCTTCGACCTTGAGGGAACTGTGGCCACGGTGGACGCCACCGGCATCGCCGAGCGGCTGCTGCGGCGCAACCCTCCCCCGGTTGGCCTGGCCCTCCTGGGCGCTTACGCCCGCGTCACGGAAGGCATCGACCTGGAGGCCCTTCTTCAGGTGATCCGGGAGACCTTCCCGGGCCCCGTTGGCGAGCGCAACGCCGAGGCCGCGCTGGAGGCCTACCAGAGCGTGCAGGCTTCCAACGATGTCAAGTTTCAAGTCGATCGGCAGCCCGCGCGGATGCAGCACGTCGCGGTCGACGACCTGCCCGAATACTACCAGTTTGACCGCTACGACCTCCTGCCCGGGTTTCGCGAGGGGAGCCCCTTCATCTGGCGGAACAAGGTCCCGGTTTGTGAAGACGCAAAGTGTACCTGCCCGGGGTTCTGCATCAGCGAGGTGCTGTGCCCCGACGGCACCGGCTTCATCGTCCGCGACGGCCTGCCCCAGCAGGGATACCGCATCGACGTGGATTTCTGCCGGGGCTGCGGCCTCTGCGTGGAGGTATGCGTGGGGCATGCCCTGACCATGGTGGACGAGGATCAGGTGCGCAAAGACAACCCCGACTACCGGGACATCACCGTGGAGCCTTTCCGGAAGGCGCAGGCCCCCCGGCGTCCGCTGGGCTAGCACGCCGTAGAGCAACAATTGATGAATCGGGGTTACCCCCCTCTCTTATCTCCCCCTTCGTAAGGGGGAGAGGATTAGTTCCTTCCCCCTTTATGGGGGAAGGTTAGGATGGGGGCCCCAGGTTAGCTAGAGGAGCTTTTGATGACCGCTCCGGTACGCCCCCAACGCCAGGCCCTGACGGGCAACAAGGCGGCAGCCCACGCGCTGAAGCTGGCCCGGACCCAGGTCCTGTGCTACTTTCCCATTGGTCCTTCCGACGAGGTGGGAGAAGAACTCGCGCGGATGATCCAACGGGGAGAGCATGAGGCCCAGCTCATCGAGTTGGAGCATGAGCGCAGCGTGATGAACGCCCAGATCACCGCCACCCAGTCCGGGGTGCGATGCTCTTTCGCCACCAACTCCGAGGGCCTCCTCATCGCCGCCCAGCAGCTTGTATTCGCCTCCTATGCCCGCATTCCCCTGGTGGTGATCGTTGCCCACCGGGCGCTGGAGCCACCAGGGGTGGTCCGCTCCGACGACCAGGACACCATCATGTTCCGTGACATTCACTGGATCCACTACCACTGCGAGAACGCCCAGGACGTGCTGGACACCGTCATCCAGGCCTACCGGGTCAGCGAGGACGCATCGGTGCTACTGCCGACCTTCGTCACCTATGACGGCTGGGAGGTCTCCCACAACAGCTACCCGGTGGAGGTCCCGGATCAGGAAGCCATCGACCGCCTGCTGCCTCCCTTCGAGTTGCCGCCGGAGTTGGATTTCATCAAATCGCTGGACTTCGCCGCCTACTACGGCGGAGCCCGGATGAGCGGCTACGGCTACATCGACGTGGACCGGGAGTACATGGAGCGCCGCTACCAGATGGACCGGGCCCTCAACGTCACCGCCAAGGACCTTATCAAACGGGTCCACCAGGAGTACGTGGAGTTGGTCGGCCGGGGCTACGGTGGCTTGATTGAAGCCTACAAGCTGGAAGACGCCGAGGTAGCCATCGTGGCCATGGGCTCTCTGTCCGCCACCTCCCGCTACGCCGTCGACCGGCTCCGCGAACAGGGGAAGGCGGTGGGAATGGTAAAAGTCCACACCCTCCGGCCGTTTCCCGGCGAGGACCTGGTGGAGGCCCTGAAAGGGATCAAGGCGGTGGTGGTGCTGGACCGGAACCCGGTGGCCGCCGTCTACCAGGACCTGCGCAGCGCCCTGTTCGGGCAGCCGCAACCTCCGATGGTGCTGGGCCGCATCGTGGGCCTGGGCGGCCGCGACGTTACCCACTGCAGTGTGATGTACATGGCGGAAGAAGCCATGGCGGCGGCGCGGCAGGGCCGCCCTGACGAGGCTCTGGGCTGGCACTTCCAGGTGATCGAGGACGAGGAGATGTTGGCCCGGGCGTTAAAGAAGTAACAGCGTCCCTCGCACCCTCGCCGGCGAAGGGGGGCTGAACGTCCAAACCATGCAAGAGAGGAAGCAATGCCCATAAAGATGGTCATGGAGACCCCGGAGCAGCGGGTCTACATGAACGTTACCGCCAATCAATGCCCCGGCTGCCCGGAGAACTTGGCGGCCCGCCTGGTGATGCACGTGGTCTTCGACGTTATGGCGGACCAGAAACCCATCGTCTTCGGCCAGGGGTGCGGCATCGGCCGGGACTTTCTCCAGCGCAGCGGCCTGGGCACCCATGACAGCGGAGTGGTCGGGATGCTCACCGCCATGCAGGTGCGGGGCATCGACCGTCCCATCGTGGTTATCGACGGCGACGGTCAGGTGGACCTGGGACTGGAGGACCTGGCCACCGGTTTTCAGCAGGGCTACAAGTACCTCCACGTGGTTTGCGATAACCAGGCCCACGCTGCCAGCGGGAGCCACGCCACCGGCAGCACCCATCCCATGGCCCGCACCGGCGTGCGTCCCTCCGGCAAGCTGCGCCACCCAAAACACTTCACGCTAATGCTCATGTTCAGTGGCGCCGAATACGTGGCCACCGCCTCCACCTCCCATCCGCAAGACCTCGAGCGGAAGATCCGGAACGCGGCCACGCGGCTGCCCGCCTTTATCCAGATCCTCACCCCCTGCAACCCCTCTTGGGGCTACGACGACGACAAGGGAATCGAGGTGTCCCGCCTGGCGGTGAACAGCGGGATATGGCCCCTGTTCGAATGGAAAGACGGCGTTTTCGATCGCCAGAACATCCCAAGCAAGGCAACCGTGCGGGAGTATGTTGCGTCCCAGCGCCGCTACGCCCACCTCAGCGACGCCGACATTCAGTCGATGGAAGGGTACGTGAAGGAGCTGGACGACATGCTGTCCAAGCTGCAAACCGGCTTCAGCGCCTGAGGTCTCCGCGCTCTCAGTTCTCGCGGGCCAGTCAAGGGCTCCGGGAAAAGTCACAAGATCTCCCTATGCGTCAATGCATGACTAACGAACCGAGAAACCCCTTTTCGCCCCCCTTTCGTAAAGGGGGGTTGGGGGGATTTCGCCCAACCCGTCACGGGCACATTCTCGCCCTGCCACCAATTCTCAGAGTGGGGCACTGATGGACCGGCCCTGGTTTCAGCATTACCCCGCCGGGGTGCCGAAGAGCATCTCCTACCCGAAGGTCCCCTTTTACCGTCTCCTCCAGGATTCCGCCACCCGCTTCCCAGACCGTACCGCCATCATCTTCTACGACGGCGTCGAAGGGCGGGAACTGGGCGCCACAAGCTACGCCGCCCTGGACGGCGAGTCGGACCTATTTGCCGCGGCGTTGTCGGCACTGGGCATCGGCCGGGGAGACCGGGTGGCCTATTTCCTGCAGAACTCACCGGCCCTGGTGGTGGGGTTCTACGGCATCCTCAAGGCTGGGGCCGTGGTGGTGCCCTGCAACCCGATGTACCGGGGCGAGGAGCTGGGCCATCAGCTTCGAGACTCGGGAGCCAAGGCTATCCTCTGCGAGGCCGGTCTCTATCCCCTCGTGGAGCAGGTGGCCGCGGATACCGCCCTGCGCCACGTCATCGTCACCGGCGGGCCGCTGGATGGCGAGGTACATTCCCCGGACCGGGAGGTCCATTCCATGGAAGCCCTGGTGGAATCGCAGCTGGGGCGCAAAGTCTTGCGCCCCTACCGGTGTCCGGACATTGATCCCGTGCGGGACCTGGCCTTTCTGCCTTACACCGGGGGCACTACGGGCGTGCCCAAGGGGAGCATGCTCACCCACCAAAACCTGGTGGTCAACGCCCTCCAGTTCAAGACCTGGTTCCAGTACCGGGAGGGGGAAGAGGTCTTCATCGCCGCGTTGCCCCTCTTTCACATCGGGGGGATTGCCGGGGTTATGAATGTGCCGCTGGCCACCGGGGCCACTATCGTGCTGTTCCGCCGGTTCGATCCCCTCGGCGTGCTTCGGGCGATCCAGGACTACCGGGCCACCCGCTTCCTGGGCGTCCCCACCATGTACATCGCCCTGCTCAACCAGCAGGAGGCGCGGTCCTTCGACCTGACCTCCCTCCGGGCCAGCCGCACCAGCGCCGCCTCGCTGCCGGCGGCGGTAAAAGGGGCCTTCGACCAACTGGTGGGCCATGAGGTGCTCGTAGAAGGTTATGGCCTCACCGAGACCTCGCCCCTGACCCACGCCAACCCCATCCACCGGGCCCGGGCCGGCTCCATCGGTGTCCCGTTGCCCGACACCGACGCCCGCATCGTGGACGCCGGCACGGGGACGGAGGTGCTGCCCGCGGGCGAGATCGGGGAGTTGGTGCTGCGAGGGCCTCAGGTGATGCAGGGTTACTGGCAAAACCCAGAGGAGACTCGCGCAGCCCTCCGCGATGAATGGCTATACACTGGCGATCTGGCTTACATGGGTGAGGATGGGTATTTCTGTATCGTCGACCGGAAGAAGGACGTGATCAATGCCGCGGGTTTCAAAGTCTGGCCGCGGGAGGTGGAAGAAGTGCTCTATCAGCATCCTCACATCCAGGCGGCGGCGGTGGTCGGGATGCCCGACAGCTATCGAGGGGAGACGGTCAAGGCGGTGGTGGTGCTGAAGAAGGAACACGGCTTCCCCTCGGACGAAGCGGCCAAAGAGGAGATCGTGGCCTTCTGCCGCCGGGAGCTGGCCGCCTACAAGGTGCCCCGCGTCGTGGAGATCCGGGACAGCCTTCCCATCAGCGGGGCGGGCAAGGTCCTGCGCCGGGTGTTGCGGGATGCGGCCGCGGCTGACGAGGGGACCACTAACGCCTCGGGCCATTGACCGGCGCCAGAGGCACTGTTATGCTGGCCCTCACCAAGGAGGGACCTCCGTGCGGGCATCCTCCAGCTTGCGGAGGGGGTGGCGAATCGGGGCCAAACTTCTCAGATGCCCGCGGCGTGGCATGGGCCTCGCTCAGGTTGGCAAATCCCCGCCAATGCTCGTCGCCACAGGTACCACGAAAGACGAAAACGGCCGGGCATAACCAAGCGATTAGAAACAGGGAAGGAGGCGCACCATGGCAGACACCGTGTTATTGGAGGTCCGGAACCGGGTGGCCTACGTTACCCTCAACCGGCCGGAGAAACTGAACGCCGTCAACAATGAGATGATCGCGGACCTCTTTGACGCCTTCGACGAGGTCAACCGGAACCCGGACATCTGGGTGGTCCTCCTCACTGGTGCGGGCCGGGCCTTCTGTACCGGCCACGACCTGGTGATGGGCCGGCTGGAGAGGGCCGACGACGAGAAGCCCCCGCGGGGCGACACCGACGACCTGTACGTTTACCTCAGCCGCATCTGGAAACCGGTCATCGCCGCCATCAACGGCTACTGCCTGGCCCAGGGCGGGGGCTTGGCGCTGCTGAGCGACATCCGCATCGCGTCGGAGACGGCCCAGTTCGGCTGGCCTCAGGTCAGGCGGGGCATCGCCTCGATCAGCGGGCCGACCATCCTCTCCCACTACGTGCCCCTGGGCTCCGCCCTCAAGTTCCTGTTCACCGGAGAGCTCTGCGATGCCCAGGAGGCCTACCGCATCGGACTGGTCCAGGAGGTGGTGCCCACGGACAAGCTGATGGACCGCTGCGAAGAGATCGTCCGCGGGATCGCCGAGAACTCGGCACCCTTGGCGGTGCGCACCATCAAGGAGGCTGCCATCACAGGCCTGGGCATCGGCGATTTCACCGAGAGGGTTGCGAACTCGCGCCGAGCCTGGGTGGCCATGGGCGAAACGGAGGACTCAAAGGAGGGGCTGGACGCCTTCGCGGAGAAGCGCAAGCCTGTCTTCAAGGGACATTAGGCCCGGCAGGGCTGGCGGGCCATGGCCGCGGTCTTGGAGGGAATAACTGCCCTGGACCTGACCCAGGGTGTCGCCGGTCCTTATTGCACCAAGCTCCTGGCCGGGATGGGGGCCGAGGTCATCAAGGTGGAGACTCCGGCTACCGGCGACCCGTCGCGGGGCCTCGGCCCCTTCGTGAACGATGACCCCCATCCCGAGAAGAGTCTCCTCTTTCTCTACCTCAACACCGGTAAAAAAGGCCTGACCCTGGATATACAGAGTGGGGCTGGCCGGGATATCCTCCGTGAACTCGCGAGAGGGGTGGATATCCTAGTTGAGGGCTTTGAACCCCGTCTCATGCCCGGCCTGGGGCTCCACTACAGCCGGCTCTCGGGGGACAACCCCGGGCTAGTTATGACCTCACTCACTTTCTTCGGCCAGGACGGCCCCTATGGCGAGTACAAAGGTGAGGAGATAATCGCTCAGGCGATGAGCGGGAATCTCCAGATAACCGGCGAACCGGACCGTGAGCCGGTGATGATAGGAGGCCATTTCGCCCAGTACGTGGGAGGCCAGGCAGCGTGTGTCGCTACCCTGATGGCGATGTACCACGCCATGATCACCGGGCAGGGCCAGCACGTCGACTGCTCTATCGTGGAGGCCAACGCCGACCTGCTGGATAGCTGGGGCGTGAACGCTGTGCTGGGGATGAAACAACAGCGGACCGGGACGCGCCATCACGGATTGTACCCGGCTCAGGCCTACCCGTGCCGGGACGGATACGCGGTCCTGGGGACAGAACCGGCAGGCTGGCATACCCTCGTCGACTTGGTGGGTGACGAAGTCCTGCGCGACCCCAAATATGCCGACCCCGGACGCAAAAAGTTCCAGGAGGAGATCGACCCCGTCCTGGTCTCGTGGTTGCGAGACAGGAACAAATTGGACGTCCACCACGCTGCCCAAAACAGGCGGGTGGCCTCCGGGTACCTAATGACCCCGGAGGACATGCTGGAGTCGCCCCAACTGCGGGAACGGGAGTATTTTCAAGAAATCGACCACCCGGCTACTGGACCGTCCAGGTATCCGGGCCCTCCCTTTCGGTTCTCCGGGGCCGGGTGGGATCGGAGTCGGGCCCCCCTTCTCGGCGAGCACAATCAAGAGGTCTACGGCCGGCGCCTGAGCCTGTCCGATGGGGACCTGGTCCGGCTCAAGCGGCGGGGAGTGATCTGAGGCCAAGATGAACCGCGCACTGCTGCATGGAGTCCGGGTCTTGGACATGACTCAGATCCGTGCCGGGCCCAAGGCCGCCAAATGGCTGGCCGATGGCGGGGCCGAGGTCATCAAGGTAGAGTCCCGCCAGCGCTCCGATGGCAGGGGGTTTGGGCGCCGGGGAGGCGACCGCAGGCAGGCCGTACCCCTGGCGGCGGTGCCAGAGGCCGAGCAGCGGGCGCGGAACCGCCGGGGCTTCGAGCAGCTCAACCGCAACAAGCTGGGCCTGTCCATCGACCTCTCCAAACCCGAGGGCATCTCTCTGCTCCAGCGGTTGGTCGCCGTTAGCGACGTGGTGATGGACAATTTCAGCTACGGCGTGATGGACCGGCTGGGCCTGGGCTACCGGGAACTGTGCCGTGTGCGGCCCGACATCATCATGATCTCCATGCCGGGCTTCGGCGCCAGCGGCCCCTTTCGGGACCACGTGGCTTTTGGGTGGGCCCAAGAGCACATGGCCGGTATAACCGCCATGACGGGTTACGTCGGCGGACCCCCGCTGAAGACCGGGACCATCGTGGCAGACCCGCTGAACGGCGTCCACGCCGCGGTGGCGGTCCTGGGCTGCCTGATGTACCGGGCACGGACCGGCAAGGGGCAGCTCATCGACCTTTCCCACCTGGAATCGCTCATCTGCCTGGTGGGTGATGCCGTTCTGGACTACACCATCAACGGTCGGGTGTGGGAGCGCATGGGTAACCGCCACCCGGTTTACGCTCCCCAGGGGGTGTACCGCTGCCTGGGCGACGACAAGTGGATAAGCGTGACCGTGGCCAGCGACAACGAGTGGCGAGCCCTTTGTGGAGTGATTGGCCGCCTTGATCTAGCCAGAGATCCTCGCTTCGCCGGTAACTTCAGCCGCAGGAGGGACCAGGGCTCCCTCGACCCCATCATCGAGGAGTGGACCCGCCGGCACGAGCAGTACCGGGCCATGGCGCTGCTCCAGGGCGCCGGGGTGCGCGCCGGGGCCGTACTGGACCAGGATGAAGCCCTGACCAACCCTCAGGCCCGGAGCCGCGGCTTTCTTCCCGTATTGGCCCACCCGGACGGCGTCCATCACCCGTACATCGACACTCCCGCCAGGTTCTCACGCACGCCGGCCGGGGTGCGGGCCCCAGGGCCGCTGCTGGGGGAACACAACGGGTACCTCCTGGGAGAGCTCCTGGGGTTGCAACCTGAAGAGCTGCGGCGCCTGGAGGCCGCCGGCGTGACCGCCACGCTTTCGACGGACCTCTCGGGCGGCTGTAGTTAGCGGTGCGAGAGCCCTTTTCGAGGGACTGCGACAATATCCTTTCTTTGCGTTCTCGGGCCTTTTGGAAGACCTCGTTCTTGCAAGAACGAGGTCCTAGCCTCTCCAGAAAGAACCATGATGGGGTTTACCTGGCCGCTTGACACTCAGGCTGCCCGCCACCATGATATGACCCACGATGACTGACGGGGTTTGGGCCGCGTCCATGAAGTTGCGGAGACGGAGCATTACCGAGGGGGTCTGCTCTTGATGCGGAAGCTGGGCCAGGCACTGCTTCCAGGTGCCGCGGCGAGTTGGATGAACGTGGGCCTCGCTCTGGCCCACACAGGAGAGGTGCATGTGGGCGGCCTGTCGAATACCGCGTCCCTAGCTATCATCGTGGCTGGCGGGGTACTGGCGGCGCTGTTTCTTGGGCTGTTCATTCTGAGTTGGAGACGATCTATTCAGTCCCCGGTCCCGCCTTCCGGGGAGGGCGAACAGGATGTGCCCTTGGAACCCGATAGCCGGGATGGGGCCTAGGGAATGTCATCCGCTGGACTGCCGAGGCCAGGTTCGGAACCGGTCGATGGCCCCCAGCCTCTAGATGGGCTGAGGAGTTATTTCGGCACGGCAAGAGGGTTCAGCCGCAACGCCCGGCTGTTCTTGGGCTACGCGCTGATGGCTCAGTTCGGGGCTGGCATCTGGCTGGTGATGTTCAACCTGTACCTCCTGCGCCTGGGTTTCTCTACCAACTTCGTGGGGCTGTTCATCATGGTGGACATGCTGTTCCATGGACTGGTAGCATTCCCCGCCGGGCTGGTGGCCGACAAGATAGGCCGCCGAAAGGCTTTCTTTATTGCCACGTGTATCAACTTGGTGGCTCGGGGCGCCTTGCTGTTCACCCAGGACCCAGCGATGCTGCTGGTGTTGGCCGGCGTCTCCGGCGTCGGCGAGGCCTTCCACGGGGTGGCCGGTCCGCCCTTCATAATGGAGAACAGTGAGCCAGAAGAGCGGCCCCTCCTTTTCAGCCTGAACTGGATGTTTCTCATGGTATCGCGCTCCGTGGGCAGCGCCCTGCCGCTGGTCTGGGCCGTGGCCCTGGGAGTGCCCGACCTGGACATCGGCGCGGCGCGGTGGGTTCTGATTGGCTCCCTACCCCTGACACTAGCGGCCCTGACGCCGCTGGCTTTCATGGTGGAAAGGCGGGTAGCGTTGGCGGGCAGCTTCCTGGACCTGCTGGCCTTGAGAAATGTGGTTAACTTCTCCAACATCGCCAAGCTGACCCTTTGCAGCCTGGTGGTTGGGATGGGGTTTGGCCTGGCCACCCGCTTTTTCAACGTTTTCTTCAACCTGGCCCTCGGCGCCAGCGACCGGCAGATCTCGTCCATATTCGCCATCGGCGCTTTGGGGGGCGCGACCGCCATCCTTTTCTCAGGGATGTTCGTCCGCAAGTGGGGAAAGACGCGGAGCATCGTTCTGGCCCAGCTAGCTTCCGCTCCATTTCTTATGCTCATGGTGTTGGTCCCGGCCGTGGTTCCCGGACTGCCCATTGTGGTGGTGTTTCTACTCCTTCGGGATGCCTGCTACAGCATTTCCATGCCGGCCCGCGATCAACTCGCCATGGAGCTTACCGTGGCCCAAGAAAGAGGAACGGCGGCGGGCATGACTCACATGTCCTTTGATCTGGGAGGGGCCTTCGGTGCCGGAATATCCGGCACTCTGATCGGAGTGAGCGCGGCCCAGGCAAGCCGGGGATTAGTGGACATCGGCCAGTTCGTTCCGGCGTTCGCCGTTGCCGCCTCACTGGTGGCGGCGGCGGCAGTCCTTTACCACGTCTTCTTCCAGGGACGGGAGGCTCGCGTCCGACACCCAGCAATTGCCACGCCGGAGGCGGGCTAGAGGAAGTACCATCTTCGAAACATCTTGGACAAGCTCCACCTGGAGCACCGGGCCTAAGTCATAGCTTGCGCAAAGCGCCAGGGACCGCGGACACCACCCGGCGCCACGTTATCGACCGCATACAGCCGACATTAACTTTCGACGAACCGCTGCCACTATAATGGCGCAAGCAGACAGGCACCGCAACGCGCTGCCGGGTTCGATGTTCGCCTGCATGTGACGCTTGCTTGCCGAGTTCATCCTTGCCTGAGAGGTACAGCGGGATATGACGGCCAACTCCCTGATCGAGGCGGTGCAAGGTGCGGTAGATGCCACAGGTATGGATGCAGTCCCTGTGCAGGATCGAACCAGATTGCTCTCGGACAACGGCTCAGGATACATCTCCCAGGCTTCCCAGGAGTACCTGCACCGGGTGGGCATCCGCCATATTCTGGCCTTGCCCTACCATCCGCAGACCAATGGAAAGCTGGAGCGCTACCACCGGACCTTGAAGTCAGACGTGAACAAGGCGCCCTACGAGGTGGTCCAGGACCTGGAGACAGTTTTCGGGGACTTCGTAGGTTTCTAAAAGCACCGAAGATACCACAAGGCTCTGGGAGACCTGACACCGGCGCAAGTGCTGGAGGGGAAGAGGGGGGTCATTCTCACACGGAGAAAGGAGGTGCAGTGAGAGACTTTCCAACGACGCAGGCAGTACAATCAACAGGTCCGAGATGACCTCAACGGAGGGGCCTCATCCCCCTCAGTCTTCGGTCCCAAAGTATCCACTTGATGCTGACACCTGACATTTGTTACCATTCTTGCCACGTGATGCAAGTCTGAAAAGGAATAAGCGAAAAGTATGCGAATCAAATATGTCCTGGTGATACCGAGCTTGTTGTTGCTGCTGTTAATGCTAGCGGTAGCTTGTGAGGACGACGGTGGTGACGCCGAACAGGAAGCCGGTGAGCAGGCAACCGGCGACAGACTGCAAGAAGTTAAGGACCGGGGTAAACTCATATGCGCAAGTCGCAACGATGTTCCAGGTTACGGTTCCCTGGACGCATCCGGGAACAATGTGGGCTTTGACATAGACCTCTGCCGCGCGGTGGCCACTGCAGTGCTGGGCGATTCTAGTGCCATAGAGATCCGGTATATCACCGCAGCCGAACGTGGGCCGACCATCCAGTCAGGCGAGGTGGACCTGCTTGTCCGCACAGTCACCTGGACAACGTCTCGCGATGCCCAGTGGGGCAACTACGTCCAGACCAT
>JASMCQ010000028.1 GCA_030753265.1 Dehalococcoidia bacterium | reverse complement strand
GCGCCTCACCTGCTGGGCCGCACCGCCATAGTCGCCTACTCCTACATGGCCAGTGTGGCGTTCATCCAGCCGCCCTTGATGCGTCTGCTGACCACCAAGCGGGAGCGCCAGATAGTAATGAGGCCCTTGCGCGAGGTTTCCAGGCAGGAGAAGCTGATCTTCCCCTTGGTGGCGATGGTCCTGATCATTCTCCTGGTGCCGGAGGCGGCGCCCCTCATCGGAATGTTCATGATCGGCAATCTGTTCGCCGAAAGCGGCTCGGTACCCCGGCTCAGCCATGCCGCCTCCAACGAGATCATGAACGTCGTCACCATCTTTCTGATGATCACCGTGGGCGCCCAACTGTCGGCTGACAAGGTCCTAGAGCTGGAGACCTTGGCAATCCTTGCCCTGGGGCTGGTGGCCTTCGCCAGTGGCACCGTAGGCGGCGTGCTGTTCGCCAAACTGATGAATCTAATGGTGAAGGAGAAAGTGAATCCGCTGATTGGCTCGGCCGGGGTGTCGGCGGTGCCCATGGCTGCCCGCATCTCCCACAAATTGGGCCAGGAGGCCGACCCGGATAACTTCCTGCTGGCCCACGCAATGGGCCCCAACGTGGCGGGCGTCATCGGCTCCGCGGTGGTGGCGGGCATTTTCATCTCCCTATTGAGCTGAAACGGGAGCAGACTTTGGCCAGACACATGAAGGTCCAAATAGGGGAGCAGTGGTATGCCGTCGCGATGGACGATATCCGCACCAACCCGGTGCGGGTTCTGGTGGACGGCATGCCCGTGGAGATAGAGGTGGAAGGGCTTCCCGCCGCTGAGATCCCGGGTCCATTGGCTGCTTCCAGGGTCCCCGCGGGCACCTCCGTGGGGAAAGTGACGGAGGTGCGGGCGCCGATGCTGGGGGTGATTATCTCCGTGGCGGTGAGCGTAGGCCAGCAGGTCTCGGCGGGGGACCAACTCTGCGTGATGGAAGCCCTCAAGCTACAGCAAAGCATTCGCGCCCCGGTCGCGGGCGTGGTGCGGGCGGTCCGGACCCAGCCAGGCCAGGGCGTGAATACCGGCCAGGTCCTGTTGGAGTTGCGGTAGGGGTGTGAGAGGGCGCTGCCAGGCCAGGCCGGTTTCAGCCCGGCGTTTCCCAATTCCGGGCCCGCTCCATTGCTCGCTGCCAGCCGGCGTAGAGCTTGTCCGCCTCCCCTCGAGACATACGGGGCTCGTAACGGGCATCCAAGCGCCACTGCGCGGACAGTTCCTGCTGGCTGCCCCAAAAGCCCACGGCCAACCCGGCCAGGTACGCGGCGCCCAAAGCGGTGGTTTCAGCAATCTCCGGTACCTCCACCGGGATGCCGAGTAGGTCGGCCTGAAACTGCATCAAGAATCTGTTGGCCGACCCGCCGCCGTCGGCCCGGAGCAGGGTTATCTCCAACTGGATGGACGGCCTGATGACCTCCAACACGTCTCGGACCTGGTAAGCTATCGCCTCCAGGGTTGCCCGGATGATGTGGGCCCGGGTCGTGCCGCCGGTAAGGCCAACAATGGTCCCCCGGGCATACATGTCCCAGTGGGGAGCGCCCAGGCCGGCGAAAGCCGGTACGAAGTACACCCCACCTGTATCCGAAACCGATTGGGCTATCTCCTCTGTGTCGGATGCCCGCTCGATAATGCCCAGACCGTCTCTCAGCCATTGGATCGCGGCCCCGGTGATGAAGACGCTCCCCTCCAACGCGTATTGGGTCTGTTGCCCCTGTCGCTGCCAACCGATGGTGGTAAGTAGACCAGGGGCCGGTGGGACTGGCCGGTCGCCGGTCTGCATCAGCAGGAAGGACCCGGTGCCGTAGGTGTTCTTGACCATCCCCGGCTCGAAACAAACCTGGCCGAACAAGGCGGCGCTCTGGTCCCCGACCAGACAAGTTACGGGAACTGCCGCGCCAAACAAACTGGGGTCCGTCTCGCCAAAGATACTGCTGGACGGCCGCACGTCGGGCAACATGCACCGGGGAATTCCCAAAGACTCGAGCAGGTCCATGTCCCAATTCCGGGTGTGGATGTTGAAAAGCATGGTACGCGACGCGTTGGAAACGTCCGTCGCGTGGACCCTGCCGCCGGTCAACCGGTAAAGAAGCCAGCTATCGATGGTGCCGGCGCACAACTCCCCGGCTTCGGCACGGCGTTGACCGTCGGGCGTGTGGTCCAACAGCCAGCGGATTTTGGTGGCGGAGAAGTAGGCGTCGATAACCAACCCGGTCCGCTCCCGAACCCTCGGCTGCATCCCTCGGTCCTTCAACTCCTCGCATAACCGGGCCGTGCGGCGGCATTGCCAAACAATGGCAGGCGCCACGGGCCGCCCGGAAGCACGTTCCCAGACCACCGTGGTCTCCCGCTGGTTCGTGATACCGATGGCCGCCAGATGTTGGGGCTCGATACCCGCCGAAGCCATGGCCTCTCGGGCTACGGCGAGGGTCGACTGAACAATCTCCTCCGGGTCATGGCTTGACCAGCCGGGCTCAGGATAGTGCTGGGTGATCTCACGTTCGGCCCAGGCAACCACGCGGCCATCGCGGCCGAAGATCAAAGCCGCCGACCCGGTGGTGCCCTGGTCGACCGCCATGACGTAATTCTGTCGGGTTCTTGGCTGAGCCATGGTTCTCGCCGGCCGGGGCATCTCGGGTCAGCGGGCGGCTGCCGGAGGTGAATGGACCTGGTAGCGCACCGAGTATTTTTGCTCTTTGATGGTGAACGCGGAAAGGGCCGCCGGGAACAGCAGGAAACCAACGATGGCGAACGGGAGATTGTAGGAGCCGGTCACGTCTTGGAGAACCCCGGCCATCAATACCGACAAAGCGCCACCGACCTGGTGGAAGCCGAACGAAATCCCCGATATGGTCCCGAGGGCCCGTACACCGTAAACGTCGGCGGTCAGGGCCTTCGTCACGCTGGCGGTGGCGCCCCAGGCGACCCCGGCGAGGGCAGCAAAAGCCCACAAACCTGCGGTCGACGGCACCGCCAGCAACACGACGTAGGCGCAACCGCGCAAGAAGTACCCGGCTGCCAAGACGTTCTTGCGCCGGTACCGGTCCGCCAGTATTCCGGCGACGACGTTGCCTGCCACGTTTAGGAACATCATGAAGGAGAAGACCCAGGCAGCCGTGACGGCGGACACGCCCACTTCCTCTTCGGCGTAGGCCACGAAGTGAAACGATATCGCCGTGGTGGTGCACCCGCAAACGAAGTAAGCGGCAGCCAAATGCCAGATGGGCGAAGACCGGAAGGGCCTGGTCCACTGATCCGTCTCCAGCGGGCCTGCTGCCTGGTAACCAGGGCCCTTGGCGCCACTCCGGCGCGGGTCGGGATCGCCATCGGGTCGTAACCCCATCTTGCTGGGATCATCGCGAAGAAACATGAAGGCCATAGGCACCGAGAGGGTGAGAATGATCAGGCCCATGGCTATCCAGCTTACTCGCCAGCTCGTGGCCTCCATCAGATAGGCGACGAATGGCACCAGCACCAGTCCGCCCACGGAACTTCCGGCGCCGCTCAGGCCGACCACGGTGCCTAGCCGGCGCCGGAACCACCTGGCCAGCAAGGCCCCGGTGTTGTTCGCCGACGCACCGCTCAGGGCGGTGGAGGCGACGACACCAAACACGAAGGCAAAGAACAGGATGTGAAACGTAAAAGCGAGGGAGACCGTGGCCAGGCCAACTACGATCAGGCTGGCCACGATCACGCGTACCCCCAACCGGTCGAAGAGGTATCCCATGAACGGCTGAGTCAACCCGTTGACCAGGACGCCCATCGCGACGGCCAAGGACATGGTCGTCCGGTCCCAGCCAAAATCATCGCTCATGGGAACGACGAAAACGCCAATGGCCTGGCGGGTCCCCACCACGGAGAAGGCGATAAAAAGGCACGCCGCGGCAATGTACCAGCCGTAGAAGAGGCCGGGTTTAGGGGTGCTGTCGGTCATCAAGTGCCGTTAGCCGTGTTCAGGATGAGCAGGTTCACGCGGGAGCGGGCCACCGGTTGCGTTCAGCGTCGGTCCACTTAGAAACTATCTCAAAACCCTTAGTGCCGACTCCAGCGGTCCTTCGACGGGCTCAGGACGAACGGATAGGGCGCTCTTGCCCCGTTCGTGGTGAGCTTGTCGAACCACCTTTTGAGATAGATTCTCAATGCCAGGCCCTCCCCCGCCGGAATCAGGCAACGTGGACGCTCTATATTAACACCCGGCATCCAACCCGAACAGCCCGCCACCATAACCGGAGGTCTTGCATGGTGCTGCCGCCCCCCGTGACGGCTTCCTTTTTGCTTCTCCGGAGCCCTCCGAGTCCGCCTCACTGATAGTGCCGGTTGCTGAAAATTCCGGGCCGCAAGACACCTCGCCAAGGCTTCGGAACGAAACACAAGCCGGTGCGTGCAAGCATGAAACAGCACAAAGAGGGGTGCTTGAAGCAGCAGTAATTGGTATCATAGCCATCGCTTGAACTTGACTATCCGAAGCTCTTTGGCATGGGGCAGGGGACCCCCATGGTCCCGCTAAGAGAGTTTCGGCTCAAGAGGGCCGCTGGTTTTCAACGGGGCCATCCTAATTTGAGGGACCTAAGGAGGCAGGAATGGCAAAGCCACCCATCGTTACAGCTATCGAAGTGCATGAGTTCCAGTTCGAAGTGCAAAACATGACGCGGTCCCGCAACGGCGATACCAAGTACGCCCCCGGCGAGACCATCCATACCACCAACGTGGCGTTGAAGGTCCACACCGATTCGGGGATCGTCGGCGAGTACATCAACTCCAGGATGGTGGACGCGTCCGCCATCCGCATGTTGGCCGGCGCGGTCCTTGGCGAGAACGCCCTAGAACGGGAGCGGCTGTACACCGATATGAAGAGGGCCACTCAAAATGTGAGCCGCCTTGGAGTGGGACTGATCGACATCGCCCTGTGGGACATCGCGGGCAAGTACCACGACGCACCCGTATATCAGCTGCTGGGCGGCTATCGAAGGCGCCTTCCCACCTACGCCAGCACCTACTTCGGTGACGACACACCGGGCGGCCTGGACACCCCGGAGGCTTACGCCGATTTTGCCCAGCGTTGTTTGGAGATGGGATATCCCGCCTACAAGATCCACCCGTGGAAGAATGGCCCGGTAGCAAGAGATATCGAGATGATTGAACGCGTGGCCGCGCGGGTTGGCGATAGGATGGTTTTGATGTGGGATGCCGGATGCAAGTATGAGACCCTCGCCGACGCCGTGAGGGTGGGCCGGGCCCTGGACGAGGCCAATTTCTACTGGTACGAGGACCCCTACAAAGACACCGGCATCTCAGCCTTCGGTCACAAGAAACTGCGGCACCTCGTCAGGACACCCCTCCTCATGACGGAGTTCAACCGCATGCTGGAGCCGCACATCGACTTCGCTCTGGCCGGAGGCACCGACTTCCTGAGGGCCGACCCGGACTTCGATGGCGGCATCACGGGAGTAATGAAGATCGCCCATGCGGCCGAGGGGTTAGGTCTCGACGTGGAGTTGCACGCCTCCAACACCGCGCGGAGACACTGCATCGCGGCAATCCGCAACAGCAACTACTATGAATTGTGCCTGGTGCACCCGGACGCCGGCCCGTACAATCCCCCGGTGTACAAGCACGGTTACTCCGACGCCCTGGACAGCATCGACAAGGAAGGCTACGTGACGGTCCCTGAAGGACCGGGCCTCGGCATCGAGTACGACTGGGACTACATTATGGAGCACCGTACCGCCGGCGCAGAGTACAAGTGATCCTGTCGGGACTCTCTCCTGATCTGGCCCAATCCCGTCCAACCGACCGGGGTCACCCCACCAAGCAGCATCGGCCACTGCCTTGAAGGATGGCGGGAGGGATGCACTGTGAGGTGGCGCCCGAGGCGCTGAGCCGGCACGTAAACCAGGGGGCATCCGGGGTGTTTGACAGCGTTCCAGGGTGTCCGTACAATCGCCAATGCCAACGATGGCGCGTGCTTCGGACGCCCGTTTTGTGATAGGAAATCCCGGTCTTTTACTCTACTCCGGTCAGGAGCGCTTTCCATGAACACTCGGGCAACCTCGGTACCTCCAAAGGCTAACCCGCTGGCAAAAATGCTTTATCTCATCAAGCGCCGGTCCACGACGTCCCGAGAGGAGCTGGTGGCCCATTGGTTCGCCAACCACATGCCCAATGTGATACAGAGGCAGAAGGATCAGGCGGTACAAAGCAATCCCCACGCGCTCCGCTACATCGTCACCCTGTTCGACGCGAACGAGAACCGTGAGCATGTTTGGGATGGCATGGCCCAGTTGTGGTATGACGAGCCTCCGCCGAGGCCCAGCGTCCCCAGCGCAACCACCCCAACGGACACCTTCCAGCAGAATGTGGAACCCTATGTTCCCTGGGCCACCACGGAATACATCGTGATCGACGGCTCGGAGCATCTCAAAGTGGAGCCCCTGACCCTCAACGCCCCATTCCCCTGCACCCGCTCCGGCTTCTACCGCGTGAGCTTCCTGGTGAAGGCCAGAGAGGGCTCAGACTTCAAAAAGTTCCACCACCATTGGTTGAACACCCACGTACCCAACGTGAAGTCGGTGATGGAAAAAGTGGGAGGGTTCCGGTACGTGGTGAGCCACAGTATCGACCCTCTGGCTGAAACCTACGCCGGGCTGGCGGAGCTGTACTTCCATGCCGAAGCGGGGTACTCAAGGTATCTTGATACCATCAAGCCGGATGGGATGAGTGAATGGGTCGATCGAGAAGAGACCCTGGTGCTGAGCGGGGGAACCGAAATGATAGGGCTGCCCTGACGGATGGAGATCGCCGCCAGCCAGAGAACCTGCCTCCACCGCGTCTTCCGGTCCCACGTTTTCTCCCCTAGCTAGACCGGCTGCCCTCAAGGGCCTGCCGGATGTGCCTAAGCCGAATTTCCTCCATGTCTACGACGTGCTCCACGATGCGGCGTATGGTGTACTCCGGCTCCTGCCCTCGGCGCGGTTCCATGTTGCCGAGGCCTTGGCCCTCGGAGCAGTCGAGATGCAGTTCCTCGCCGCTGAGGTCCGCCAGGTTGTTGATCAGCTCCGTTCGGGCCACCTGCATCTCGGCCAGGGTGCGAGTGGTCTCGCCGCGGGGTATTCCCAAGGCCCGGCGGGCTTTGAGGACGTGTTGGAGATGGTCGTGATGGTGGAGCGATATGCGATGAATCAGGCGCCGTATGGTGAACGGTCCATCCTCTGAGGGATCCTCATCCGTGTAGACCGTGTCGAGTTGGTCATCCGTCACGGTCCGGAGAAGCTCCATGGCTTCGCGACGCTGGGCTTCCAGCGTCTCGATCAAATCCCGCAGTTCGCCGTCCATAGCGGACCTCCTCGCGCCTAACCTATCCGGGGACCGGCCGGCCGGTCTCCGGGTTCTTGCCTTTCTTCTACCGGCCTAAAGTCTCCCGAATGATAGCCAGGGCGCTCCTCTCCTCCGCCACCGCGTGAAGGATGATGTCCCGGGTTGAAGAGTCCTGGGCTGGGGCGCCGGGGTTGTCCAACTCCTCACCCCGCAGGTCTGCGAAATTGGCCGCGAACCGGGCGCGGACCGCCTGAAGCTCCGCCAGGGCATGGTTACTCTCTCTTCGCGGCATGCTCCGCCCCCGTTTGGCCCAGAGCAACTGCTCTATATGCTCCCGGTAATGGTCGCTCAGGTCGTAGATGACCTGGCGAAGGGTGCGCCCATCTTCGTGGACTTTGTCCAGGGTTGGGTCATGGAGGTCCCCCAAGCTCTCGGCGGCCTCCTCCTCCAGAGCCCTGAGGGTTCTCTGCAACCCTCTCACTTCTTCGTCCATGAAGGCAACTCCTAAGCGCCATAGTATCGAACCTCGGGCTCGGCGCGATCTCGGCTGATTTTGTCATCAGGAAGCAGCAGGCCGGTTGGGGGCGGCCAATTGCCGGTCTACCGATGCCGGCTGTTTCGCGGAGGGATGCTTATACCCCTAGGAATTGAACCGCGGCTCCCGTTTCTCTAGAAACGCGCTCATTGCCTCACGGGGATGGCCGGTGGTGAAACCCAGGGCAAAGGCCTTGATGCTATATTCCGCGGCCTGCTCATCACCCAACTCCAGCCACTTGACGATGATGTCCTTCTGAGCCGCAAGAACCTTTGGGCTGATCTTCTGGTATTTATCCGCGGCTTCCAGTGCGGCCGCGTTCACGGCGTTCTTGGGGACCACCCGGTCCACCAGTCCCATGTCCAGGGCTTCTTGGGAAGTCACGGACTCTCCGGTCATGATCAGCCGCCGGGCCCGGCCCAGCCCGATGGTCTTGGGCAGGAGGGACGCCTCGATGACCGAGGGCACCCCCGCCAGGACCTCGGGCAGGCCCAGTATGGAATCTTCCGAGGCAATGCGCAGGTCGCAGGCCAGGACCAGCTCTAGCCCGCCGCCCAAGCAGATGCCGTTGATGGCGGCGACAACGGGAATGGGCAGGGTCAGCACCCGGCGTATGGCCCGGTGCAGGGTAACTATGAACTCCTCGGCCGATTGTGGCGTCAGGTCCCGCATCTCACGGAGGTCAACCCCCGCGGTAAACGCTCGGTCTCCGGCGCTCCGCAGCACCAAAGTCGTGACGTCGGCGTTGGCTGCCACCTCGTCGAGCCCATTGATCAGGCTTTGAAAAAGCTCCAACCCTAGCAGGTTCAAATCGGTGCGTCCTTCCAAGCTCAGGAACGCCGTGGATCCCTCTAACTGCGTGGACACCTGGGACATGGGTTCGCCTCCTAACCGGGCTTAGCCGGGAACGACTCGGGAATACATTCTACTCTGCCTGAGGCATCAGTGAATAAATAAAGACCGGGCTAGGAACGAAATCATACCAACGGAGTGATCCTGGTTTTGCCCTTGACGAAATTGGAATGTTAAAGTCAGCACAGGTGAGGAGGCGACAGCATTGGCAACTGTAAATACCGTTCTAGGGCCAGTGAAGTTCGAAGACCTGGGCTTTACCCTGTGCCACGAGCATGTGGGCACCAATGCCGCAGGTCTTCGCCATACTTTGGGTGCTCGACCTTGATCACCTCGGCGCCAAAGTCTCCCATAAGAGTTGCCGGCATAGCCCCGGCAAAGAGTTGGCTGGTGTCCAGGATTTTCAGCCCCTCAAGAGCCATGCCGTTGCCGCCGGCGAAATTCGCCTCCAGATTCATGCCTCACCTCCAAATACTACGGAGCCACGGTACTATGGAATTGCCGGTTGCGAAAGCGCTCGGAACCGGCCCACCCGCTAGGGGGACTAGCACCTGACGGTGCTTCCGGGGAAAACCCCGTTAACTAGTTGTTCGAAAAACCGGGTCCAGCTCAGTCTCCCTCAGTTAACTCTTAGTTAGAGTTATTACTAATTCACAGCTCCGTTGACCTCAAACCATAGGATTAATCACTCCGGGAGTTGTCATTCCGAACAGCCGTAGGCGTATGAGGAATCCCGGGTGCTCCAGTTCAAGATTGACTGAGTAATAGGCCCAGAAAATCCCCTTGGAAATAGTTCTCGAGTCCTCTCCATGATTACCCTGTAGCCCAAACACTCGATGTGTCAGGCGGCGCGACGGACGGCCAACCGACACGCCTACTAGTCGGCGCAATTGCCTCTCAGGTCGCAATGGGTGACGACGTTGCGAAAATAGCGAGTGAAGAGGATAGTTTGCAGGATCAGAGGTTGCGGGCACCCCGGTCTCATTCAGAACAAATTCCGCCAAGAATACTGGCGCAACACCGATATTCTTGGCAGTCTGATAGCGGAAGCTCTTGGGGAAAGCTAACCCGAGGTTCTTTGTCGGGTCCTAGTAGTTGTCCGGATCAATTCTAGGCTGTAGGTGGTATGGGCGGGTTTCTCCGCCTCAATGATAGCCCTAACCTTATTTCCGTCCACTGCGTTCGGGCCGTCCAACTCCAATATCACACTGAAAGTGTTCTGGCTTCCTCCTCCCAAAACCGTATCCCGACCCAACCGAGCTTCCCCGGTTAGGGGGATACCTCCGAAGTCCTCGGTGATTTTGGGTTCCGTACCGGTGTGCACTCGCAAATATTCGGAGAGGCCGTGACAAGTCCCTCGCCATTGATAAAGTTCAACAGCGGATTTAACCAGATCTCTGCGACGTGTAAAGGGCGGAGAGATAATGTACCAC
>JASMCQ010000027.1 GCA_030753265.1 Dehalococcoidia bacterium | reverse complement strand
ATTCACTGTCACTTCCCGGCGGAAGCCTTCCAGCACGATACGGATCTTCTCTTCAGGAGGGTACTTGCGCCGAGTGGCACCCTTCACCGTGCGAACGAAGGAGCGGGTCTCCTCGGTCCGAGCTTCTGCTGCATTGGCCTTGATGTTTTCTGACTGGGACACATTTGCTCCTTTCTGGAAGTAATGTACCTTCACTCCAGGAGCTCACGCCACTTCCACTTTCTCGGGTTTTCTTACACCCCAATGTGTCCCATTATCGCTGACGGTCTACACTTGTTTTTCAGCCCCGCCACGTCTTGAAGGTACTTCCCGATGGCGTCCAGCCGCTGGGAGATTTCATCCTGGATCGCACCCTGCGCGGCCCCGGCCAACGCCAACTGGGTAACGAGCGTCGAATGTTCCTTGGCCGCCAGGGCGTTCTTCACGGCCCCTCTCAACTCGTTGAGCGTAAAGGGTTTCTTGACAAAGGCGCTGACCCCGGCATCGAAGGATGCTCCCGCCGATTCAGCGTCCCCCATGGCGGTGAGCACTACCACGGCTATGGGGTCGGATGGCTTTAGATTGATCTCAGCCAGGAATTCCAGGCCGCCCATTACCGGCATACCGAGATCGAGGATAATCACGTTGGGTTGAGCCTCACGGACCAGAACCAACGCCTCCGCGCCATTTTCGGCGAACCGGATTTCGTAGCCTTCCGTCTGAAGGCCCTCCGCCACAATCTCCCTCAACGCCGGGTCGTCGTCAACCACTAGAACGCTAGGCGCGGACACCTGGTCCTCCTTCGGCAGGTAGGGTGATGATTATTGACGTTCCTTCATTTACCCGTGATTCACAAGTAATTTTACCATGGTGCGCTTGGACTATGTCATGAATGATAGAGAGGCCCAAGCCGGTGCCATCCCTCAGTTCCTTGGCGGTGAAGAAGGGATCGAAGACCTTTCCCAGTATGTCCGCCGGGATTCCCACTCCGGGGGTCGCCGGCGGAACTCTGTTTGACAAATAGTTGCGCCGCCTGTACTTTTGAGCCCAGCAGCCGCGGCTTAGGCTTGAAGCACCGTCCGTGGGAAGCCCCGTTGCAGAATGCGGCTACGCGATGGCTCGCGGAAACACGATCTCATTTCCGCGGGCAAAGGAGGAGCTATGACTCAGCAGCAAGAGAAAGAGTACACCTGGGACGACCTCAAGGCCGCCATCGGCGAGGACTTTTCAGGGGGCGAGATCCAGACATCGGCCGACCCGGTGGAAGCGGGCGCCATCCGGCGTTACTGCGAGCCGTTGGAGCTGGACTGTCCCCTTCACCATGACGACGCGATAGCTAAGCAGCACGGCTATCGGGGCATCATCGCGCCGATCAGCGGTATCAACCGGACCTTCTCCTACCCTCCTATCTGGAAACCGGGTGACTCCACCAAATGGCCGAACTCCGATGTCGATGCCCGGGCCGACCGGCAGCCCACCGGCGATACCCGCGCCCGGCCCCTCCCCATGCCAAGAACCACCGCCAGTTTCGCCACGGACGTCGAGATCGAGTATTTCGCCCCGGTCTACGTGGGGGACGTTCTGACCACCAAGGGCAGAAAACTGGTGTCCGTGATCTTGCGGGAGACCAGTGTCGGCTACGGCGCCTTCACTGTCTTCGAGAGCGAGATCACCAATCAGAACGGAGAGTTGGTGGCCAAGACGCGGACCGGAGGCTATGCCTACAACCCGCACGCCAAAAGCTAGCCCCATGGCCCCAAGCGTAACCAAGACCCATCCGCATATCGTTCAGGAGGGCATTAAGCCATGGCTGATTGGACACAGCAGCGCTACTTCGAAGATGTCGATGAAGGGACGGAGCTTCCTCCCGTAACCTTCCACCTGACGGTCCAACGCATGATCATCGAGGCGGGGGCCAACCGGGACTTTTCCCCGATCCACCACAACACCCGGGTCGCCCAGTCCCAGGGGGCGCCGGAGATGTACATCAACAACGTGTTCATCCAGGGCATGTGGAACCGCACCGTCCAGGAGTTCATCGGTCTCGACGGCCGGATCAAGAAGGTGGGCCCCTTCCGGATGAAGATCTTCAACACCGTGGGTGACCCGGTGACCACCAAGGGGACCGTGAAGAAGAAGTGGCAAGAGGATGGACAGAACCTGGTGGAGTTGGAGGTCTGGTCGGAGACCTTAAAGGGCGTCAGCGTGGGACCGGGCCCGGTCCTGGTGGCCCTGCCCTCCAGGCTGAGTTAGCTCTTCCTACCGATAATCGACCCGCCGATAATCGACCCGACAACCGGCGCTACCAATACCGTTCGTGGTGAGCACCGGCACGCACCGCGGGAACGAGTTGGGACGAGATGCGGTAGTTCCCGTTAGTTTCTTGGAAGTCCTACGGCAGGACCGGCTTGTCGAACCACCGGCCCCAGGCCCTTCGGCAAGCTCAGGGCGAACGGTTGATCCAAACCGATATTCCCGAAATCAGCCTAGCGCTCACTCAACCTATTAGTGATAGTTGTCATTCAGAGCGAAGCGAAGAATCTCGTTGTTACGCTGAGATTCTTCGTCGCTGCGCTCCTCAGAATGACATCCCGCCAAAACGAGGTTGACTGACCACTAGCGGCCCTTCCAGACTGGCCGGCGCTTTTCCACGAAAGACCTCGGGCCCTCCCTTGATTGCCAGTCCTCCGATGCCCGCAGCTTCGCCGCTATCTCGGGCTCGATGTCCCAGGCCCGGGTGCCCGGATTGGGGTACTCGAGCGGGACATCCAGGCTCTTGGTCACCATCTCCTTGGCGACCCGCGCCGATATCGGCGAGTTCTCGTTGATCCGGTCGGCCATTGCCACGGCTTCCGCGATGAGCTGGTCCGCGGGCACAACCTTGTTGATCAAGCCGTGTCGCATAGCCTCTTCGGCGCTGATGCGATCGCCGGTCAAAAACATCTGCATCGCGATCTTGATGGGGATGTGCCGGGGAAGCCGGTGGACCCCGCCGGAGCCAGGATAGCTACCGGTGTTCCTGATCTCGGGCACGCCGAAGCTGGCATTCTCGGAGGCGATGATGATGTCGCAGGCCATGGCGATTTCCAGTCCGCCCCCAAGACAGTAGCCGTTGACGGCGGCGATGATGGGCTTCCAGATCTCCCGGTGAACCAGGCCGCCCTCCTGGACGTGAGAGTCGCGGGCCTCCCGCTCGGTATTGCTCATCGCCCGTTGCTCTTCGGTGGCCGTGACCATGGCCTTGATGTCGGACCCGGCGCAAAACGCCTTCTGGCCCGCGCCCGTGAGGATGGCGATCCAGACCTCCGGGTCTTCGGCGAAGTCGGTCCAGACGTCGAACAACTCGGAGTTGGCCTCGAAGCTTACCGCGTTCATTGCCTCGGGACGGTTGATGGTTACGAAAGCCGTTCTGCCGCGCTTTTCGTATAGTACGTGCTTGTATGTCATGGAAACCAACCTCGCACACGAATGTCCGGACGGCTTGGGAGGTCAGGGGTAAGCTCCAACCGCGTCCGAAGTTTAGGCGACGGTCCTTTCTGCCCGCATTTCCCCGCGTCAACCTGCCGCGTCTCGAGAAAGGGACCGTGCTCGACGAAATTCATGATAGCCGCCCTCCCGAACGCCGTCAACTTTGTCCTCAGGGTCTCATGGCCACTGCTCCGCGCCGTGACGCGGTGCTGAGTAGGCAGCTGAGGTCGCTTTCGCTGGAGGAATTCGGTACGCTGGAATAAGATACTGGGCCGGAAGCCTGGCTTTGGCCTTTCGCAGGGGCTTGGCCCGCGTAATCCCAGTCGATACGGCGGCGGTTAGCAGGCAGCTGGATAGGTTGGCAGATAAGGGACTCATCCGGAAGACGCTGAAGAACGGGGACGCGGATGAATCTCAGCAGCCGAATGACAACACGAGATAGAGGTAGTGAATTATGACCACCCACAAGAACGTACGGGTTTTGGGAATATCCGGTAGCCTCCGCAGGGCCTCATTCAACTCCGGACTGTTGCGGGCTGCCATCGAGGTTGGCCCCGAAGGGATGGAGATCGACATCTTCGACATCAAGGACCTCCCTTTCTACGACGGAGACATCGAGGCACAGGGTGACCCTGCTCCGGTCATCGCGCTCAAGTCGGCCATCCGCGACGCCGATGGCGTGATTTTCGCAACACCTGAATACAACTGGGGCACCTCGGGGGCGTTAAAAAACGCTGTTGATTGGGCTTCCCGTGACCGGGAGCCGGGTTCGTTGATGGGTAAACCCGCGACAATTATAGGAGCGGGCGGGAGAGCGGGGACCGCCCGCGCCCAGATGCAACTCCACGAAACCCTCGCCGAGACCGGGTCGGTGGTGATGGTCAAGCCTGGGGTCTTGGTCCAAGCCTTCGCCCCGATGAAGTTCGACTCGGAAGGAAGCATGATCGACGAGGCAACCAAGGAGTTGCTCCGAAGGCACCTGGGCGAGTTCGCCGGGTGGGTATTGAAGATTGCCCGGCGGCCCCACGAGTTTGTGCTGCAGGCCTGTGAAATGGACATTCAGTCCGCCATGTCTGGCCGGTAGCGGCCGGCTCAAACGGGCGCTCACCGGCGTCCGCGGGCAGCACTCCCCGTAGCCATTGGTGAGCGTGATGCGGTGGTGTTGCTTGGGACACTGATCCGCGTTCTCGTGCCGGATACTCAGCCCCTCGCGGGAAACTAGAGCCTATCTAACAACTCCAGAGGAGGGCGGTGGAGCGGTCTCGGGGCCTGACTGCCCACCGCCATCCCGAAGGCTATGAAGTCAGGGCGCCCTGTACCGCGGTTTGGCCGCGCTCCAGCGCTTGCAGGTTCAGGCCGATGCTACGGTCGGGCAGGGTCTCGCGGACCATATCCCGGTACTGGTCCATGGTTCCGGGCAGCAGATTCGTGCCCACCAGTGCGCCCAGCATCACGATGTTGGAAACGATGGGTGCGCCCAGCTCCATGGCCACCTCGGTCGCTGGCACGTACCAGGTCTTGCTGGACAGGCGGTCGAGGGCGCCGCTCAGGTCCTCCCACTCGGGGTATTCCGCCACCCCCATGCCGACCGTCACCGGAGGCAGGGGGCGGGTGTTGACCACGCAGACCACCTCGGGGTTGCCGTACTCGGAGAGGATGCGCAGGGTTTCCATCGGCTCCAGGCCCACCACGATGTGGGCTCGACCGTGGGGGATAAGCGGGCTGTAGGCGCGGCCCTTCGAGACGCGAACGTGGCTCATCACCGCGCCGCCGCGCTGGGAGACGCCATAGGTCTCTCCGATGGCTATCTCGTACCCCAGCTTCGCCAGCACCTTGCCCGCCAGGCGGGCCGCCATCACGTTGCCCTGTCCGCCCACGCCGCATACGATGACATTAAGGGGGTCGTGCAAAAACGTCGCGTCAGCCATTGTAGGGCTCCTTGGTTATGGCCTCTTCGGGGCAGATGGAAGCGCACACACCACACCCGATGCATACGGCTTCGTCGATGCGCGCCTTCCCTTGTTCCTTGTCCCAACTCAGGCCGGGACACTTGAACACACGGATACAGTATCTGGCGCACCCGCACGCCTCTCCCAGGCATCGCTCCGGGTCCACGGCCATCTGGAAATCGGGCTTGGCGTCGCGGGGCCGCAGGAGCGTGCAGGGGTGGCGGAAGACCAGCACCTTGACGCCTTCCGCCTCGGACTGCACCAGTTCCACCACCTTGTCCGTCGATTCGCCGATGACGTACGGGTCCACCACCTCCAAGGTGGCGCCGGTGGCCCGGGCCATGGTCTCGGCATCCACCCGGGGCGCTTCGGCCCCCATGGCGTTGCGGCCCACCCCGGCGTGGGTCTGGAATCCGGTGAGCGCGGTGGCCCCGTTGTCCAGCAATGCCAGGGTAAAATTGGACCGGTTGTACCGGGCGTTGATCAGCGCCGGAATAGCGGAGTGAAAGAAGGTGGAGTCCCCGCAGAGGGCCACCACCGGCTGGTCGTTGCCGAACTGGCGCAGCTTTCCGAGCCCCGAGGCGATACCGGCCCCCGAGCCCATGGCTGAAGCGGTCCTGGTGATGTTGTAGCCGGTGACACCCCGGCGGTCGAGGGCGTAGCACCCGATATCCCCGGTGACCACCCCGTCCCGGCCGTCTAGCTTCATGGCGTTCTTGATGGACCACAGGCTGGCCCGGTGGGGGCAGCCCGGGCACCAGACCGCCTCCCGCGCCACGACCATAGTGTCGGCCATCTTCTGGGCCTCGTCCCGGTACCTGGCGTCCACCAGCTGGTACTCGACGTCCGATATTCCCGCCACCACCTGAATGAGGGTGGTGGGGGTAAGCTCGCCGGTGCGGGGCAGGTGGCCGCTTTCCTTGCCGTAGATTCGCTCCGGACCGCCGGGCCACTTGTTCTCCGCCGCCAGCCGGCGGAGGCTGCCCTCCAGGAAGGGCTCGATCTCTTCGGACACCAGGAGGCGGGACGCGCGGGCGATGTGTTTCAGGATAAACCGCTCCGGCAGAGGAAAGGTGGTGCCCAGATGCAGAATGCCCACCTGGTCATGCAACCCCAGGAACTCCAGCGCCTCGGCGGCGTACAGCCGCGAGCTTCCGGCGGCGACCACCACCAGGTCGGCATTCTCGGGGCCCTCGTAGAAGTTGAATGGAGAATCCTCGAAGATCTCTTTGACCCTCTCGACCTTCTCCAGCAGGGCCTTGTGCTTGGGTATCACCGGCGTGGGCACGTAGGTCTGAGAGGTGTCCAGATGCGAGGTTTGGACTACTTTGGAGAGCGGCCCAAACTCCACGATCCCCGTGGCGTGGGAAACTCGGGTGCAGCCCCGTATGACGACTGGGAGCCGGAGGTCCTCCGAAAGATCGAACGCGTAACGGGTCATTTCCTTGGCTTCTTGGGCCGTGGACGGCTCCAGCAAAGGTATGTTGAGCCAGCGTATGATGCCCCGAGAGTCGCCCTCCGCGGCGCTGGACCATCCTTCGGGGTCATCGCTGACCACGATGACGTACCCGCCGGGGACGCCGATCAGGTTCGCGTGGGCCAGGAAGTCCAGCGCCACGTTGAGGCCCTCTTGTTTCATCACCGCCAGGGCCCGCAGGCCGGTGGTCGCCGCCCCCGCGGCAACCTCCGCGGCCACCTTCTCGTTCACCGACCATTCAACGTAGATGTTCGCCTCGGCAGCGACCCGGGCCAGAGCCTCCATCACCTCGGTGGAGGGAGTCCCCGGATAGCCCGCCGCCACCCGCACCCCGGCCTCCAGGGCGCCGCGGGCGATGGCCTCGTTGCCCAGGAGCAGCTCTCTGATTCCGGAAACATCGGCGGCTAAGGTTGGCATCCTTTACCTCCATTATTGACCGTTGGGTGGGGGTAAATCCCCCTCTGTCCCCCTTTATAGAGGGGGATTTGGCTAAATGTGCTTCACGTTGGCAAGGATCGCGGGGAAGCCCCTCCACGGTCCCCCTTTGTTAAAGGGGGATACAGGGGGATTTCGTCGCTACTTTGCTCACGACGCTTCAGAAGACCTGCTAGTCATGGATCAAACGCGACGCGACATCCCGGCTAAGCTTCATGAATAGCAGGTCTCCGGGATCGCCGGTGCGCTCGGCCACGCGCCGGAAGGCCCGTCGCTTCTTGTTCATCGCGGCCCCGGTCAGGTGGTCCTGGCTGGCTTGCGGCAGCGGCCCCGTTTCCAGGAGACCCCGGGCTTGGGCGGCTTCCACCAGCCGTTCACCGGCCTCGGTACGGACCAGCAGGGTGTTCCAGCCCTCGATCCCCTCGGCGGAACCGACGGATACGTCGGCCAGCTCGGCGGTCATGTCGGGGCAAAGATCACATGTCGGGCGAATAAAGGTCCGCACTTCCTCCAGAGGGATGGCGGTGCGGCTTCCGTTGGCGTGGACCTCGAATACCGATGCGGGGGGCGGCGGCACGTCGGTCTTGGAGATCGCCTCCGGGGGAGCCACTTCGGCCAGCCGCGACAGGAAAGAGTGGGAGAGGGCCCAGGTGCAGAACAGGCCGATGCGCAGGGCGACTTTCGGGGCGTTGCTCCGTTCCGCGTAGGGCGAATCCGCCATGGAGGCGACGGCCTGAAGTTGGCACGGCGTTCCCACGATCCCCAGCCGGCCCTCGCCACGATGGCGGTTCAGGGCCTCCAGAGTGGGAGCGGCCAGGTAGCTGGAACCGGAGCACGCCAGGACCTCTTCCCGCGTGGAGGCCACCACGCCTCGGGGCACTCCCCCTTGATTGCTCGTGAGAACGGCCGATTCAATGGTCCCTTCTTCCAGGGCGGCACAGACCAGGGTGGTAACGGTCCCGCCGTATTGGGCCCGAGACCGTACCTGGGCATCCGTGCTGCGGGCAATCAGCACCTGGCACACCTCGCCAAGGGGCTCACCACGATAACCGGCGCCGTGGAGCCGTTCGCTGGCTGCGTCCATGTCGAACGCGGAGCGGGGACAGAAAGAGATACACCGTGAGGACGTGACCGGGCACGACTCCATCACGGTGACCCGGCCCTGGAAGGGTTTCAGGTACGGGCACAGGCCGCTACAGGCGCCGCAAAAGGTGCAGAGACCGGCATCCAGGACCTGCTCCCGCAGCTGCTGGAGGCCTCCAATAGTTGTGGTCATCGGCTCCTCCGATCTGGTGGTTCTGGTTCAAAACCCACTTGGTCACCGCCGCTGTCGTTCGACTGGCTCGTCCCGTAGGGGCGGCTAATCGACCGCCCCCGCACCGCCGGAACCACCCTCCGCGGCCGTTCAGCAGGCTCGTCCCCGCGCCGCCAGCTGGCTTGATTGCCCGGCCGGGCGCGCCACTGGATTATACACGACGCTCACAGGTAGAGAAACTTCGAGGCCAACGATCTCAATGCGGGATGAGGCCAGGGCTCAGCGGGACACCTGCTCTCGGTTTTACTGCTCTCGATTGTCCAACCAGGTGACCGGCTACCGAACGATCGACCAAGAGGGGGTGGTCACCGGGCAAAGCGATGGTATACTACGCAGGTGCGGCGGGACCCACCCTGGATATCGTCCCGACCCTGTCCAACTTGAAGGGTCCATTCCGAATCGTCGCGCGACAGTCGGAGAGATACGGAATGTCGTTTCTACAGTTCCTCATAGACGATATGTGCGCGAACCTTTCGGTCGAAGTAATGGGCAGATTGGTCAAAGGACGGCTGTCCAAAGGCCCGTGTACAATTGACGACCTCGCCAGGACGGTCGCGAACAAAGACCTAACCCTGGACATCAGGAGCGCGAAGATCCTCGCCCAGGCCGGTGTCGACTCACTCAAGGAGAGTGGGGAAGTTACCGTCGAGGACCCTTACATCTCCCTGCCCCAGACAGTGGCAACGGCGTGAACCAACCCCGGGCCGGTGTCGGCGCAAGCGCCACCGGCTGACGAAACACCCTCGAGCCTGTTGAACGAGTGACACCCTGCGAGTCACCAATGGGAACTCATAACTCCAACTTGAAAAACGGAGGAGATCATGTGGAATCAGTGGAACACGGGCGCCTATACCGGGATGATTTCTGAACTCACCGCGATCAAGGGGCACAACAACGACACTCTCAATTCCTACGTGTCTCGCCCCATGGGACCGGGGCCCTTCCCCGGGATCGTGCTGGTGCATCACCTCCCCGGCTGGGACGAGCTGTACCGGGAGTTCTGCCGGCGGTTCAGCGAGCACGGCTACCTGGTAATCTGCCCCAACCTCTACCAGCGGTTCGGCGACGGTACGCCCGAAGAGATGGCGGCGACGGCCCGGGCCGCGGGCGGCGCAATCGACGACGTGGTGCTGGGAGACTGCAACGCGGCGGCGGACTATTTGCGGTCCCTGCCCATCAGCAACGGCCGCGTGGGGATCATCGGGACCTGCTCCGGCGGGCGGCATGCCTTCATGGTGTCCTGCCGGTCGAAGTCCTTCGACGCCCTGGTGGAATGCTGGGGGGGCAACGTGGTGATGGCGCCGGATAAGCTGACCGAGCAACAGCCGGTATCACCTATCGACCTAACCGAGGGCCTCTCGTGCCCGATGCTTGGCCTTTTCGGCAACGATGACCAGAGCCCGTCACCGGACCTGGTGAACCAGCACGAGGCAGAGCTGAAGAAGCACGGCAAGGACTACGACTTCCACCGGTACGATGGCGCACCGCACGGTTTCTGGTACTACGACCGGGGCAACTACCGGCCTGAACAGGCAATGGACTCCTGGAAGAAGACGTTCGAGTTCTTCGGCAAGCACCTCCAGGCTTAAGGGCTCGCTGGCACGGGGGTAGTCCTTTTTGCCGGCAGGCGGCACGACTCTAGGAGCCCCATTCGGCACTCTACGCTCGTGACGCGAAAATCCCCCTGTATCCCCCTTTATAAAGGGGGACCGAGGGGGATTTCGTCACCCATCGGCGCCTCGGACCAAGTAGGTCTTCGATGCACCGAGCAGCAGTTCCCCGTTCAACACCGGCAAGTGATGTGGTCCCAGACACTGGAGACGATCAGGCCATTGTGTCGGGTCACTACACGGATGACCCTTGGCGCTGGAGAGGCCACCCGGGCACCGGTCCGGCCGATCACCGGCCGGGCAAACTCCTCTAAACTCTTGAGTCAGACCGAACCCTCGGCCCCCTATCACCGGCGCTCCTCAGCATGACGTGCTTGTTGGCAACCAGCACAAATGGGACAGTTTGGGACCCGAGAGATCAGAGGTGTGGAAGAGCTTGGGTGAGCTGCCTGAGGGTCCGGTTATGAAGTCTTCGCCTATCGATCGTTTGAGCCTTCACCTCCTTTCTGCGCT